>JANNHX010000218.1:0-8643 GCA_031404615.1 Chloroflexota bacterium | reverse complement strand
CCAGGACGGGCCGGCGTATCGGGATCTCGAGAACCCCAACGCCGCCCTGTTCCACATCAGGGTTGAGGACATGGATCGGGCCATGGGATGGTTCCAGTCGGAGACGTTCAAGGCCGCGACCAGACTGGCGAAGGTCACGGGTCGGACGTTCTACGAGGCCCACCCTCGGAGCTGAGGCCGACCCACCCGCGATTGCCGAGAGGAGGCGACCCCTGACCACGCGTCGGGTCGGTGACGACGAGCGCCTGGCGGCGTGGCGGGACCTGCAATGGGCGACGAGCCTCATCATGGGCCGTTTCGCCCGCGACCTGGCCGGACAGGACGTGACGATCGAAGCGTTCGACGTCCTGGTGCACCTGGCCTGGGCCCCGTCCGGCGTGTTGCCCTTGCGTGAGCTGGTCGCCTCCATGGTTTCGGGCTACCAGCTGAGTCGGAGTGGGCTCACGCGACTCCTGGACAGGATGGAGCGAGACGGACTCGTCGAGCGGAGCCTGAGTCGCGAGGATCGGCGGCAGTTCGACGTCGCGATCAGCGGCCGGGGCCGTGAGGTCTTTGACCGTGTATGGCCCGACCACCGGGAGGGCATCGAGCGCTACTTCTCTGCGCCGCTCGCCGACCATGACGTGACCACATTGAAGCGGATCCTCGGCAAGCTGATCCAGGCCAACGACGGGACCCACTCGCAGCGACAGGCTGAGAGTCGCGTACGAACGATCACAGCCGACGGCCTCGCGGCGCGGGGCCGCAAGGCCTAGGATTCCCTGCCGCGACGGCCCTCAACGATGAGCCGGCACAGGAGCGCCTGCTCGCGTGCGTCGTCGAGCGCCGCGTGCGTGTGCGGGAGCGCGACCGGGTAGCGCTCGAGCATCGCCCGCCGGCCGGTGAGCCCCCAGCGGTCCACCTCGGGCAGGTGCCGGCCGAGATACAACGCCTTGATGTCCAGCGCGCTCGGGCCGAAGGGGTTCCGGCCGAGGTGCCGCCAGAACGCGTCCGCGACGAACATCCAGTCGAACGGGGCGTTGAGCGCAACCATCACCGGCCGCGAGCCGTCTGGCGTGACCTCCGCGATCCAGCGCTCGAGCTCGGCCAGCGCCTCCGAGGGGGCCCAGCCGTCGCGCTCGAGCGTCGCGCGGTCCAGGCGGTGGATGGCCTCGGCCTCCTCGAGCCACGGCAGGTCCGGCTCGGGCCGCAGCAGCAGCTCGATCCCCTGGTCCGGGTCCTCGACGAGGCATGCCCCGATCGACAACAGGCTGCCGGTATGCGGGGTGGGTCCGGACGTCTCGACGTCCACGCTGATCCAGGTCTCTGCGGCCAATCGGCCTCCTCGTGACGGTTCGCTCGCCGGATACTAGCGGTGACCGGGCGCCGGGGGCGTCGACGGCCGACGGACGGACGGACGAAGGAGTTGCGGGTCATGGCGATGAACGGGGCGGACGAGGCGGCTGCGGCGGCGCTCGCGGGGATCATCGAGTCGGCGCGGCGCCTCGGCGTGGAGCTGGACGAGGTTGAGGCGGCCGAGTGGGTCGCGGCCCTCGAGGCGGAGGGCGCCGGCGGTGATGTCGTCGTGGACGTGGACAGCGGGATCTTTGGCCACCGGGTCTCGATGCTGGACTTCACCCCCAGGGACCTCGCCCGCTACCGCGCGATCGGCAAGATTGTCGGCTTCCCCGACCGCCCGCCGGAGGTGCTGACGGCCCTCGCCCTCTCCGGGTCCGCGGCCCAGGGCAAGGTCCAGTCCTTCCCGGGCGACTGCGACTATTTCGAGCGCGTCCACATCGCCGCCCCGACCCGCGAGGACGCCTGCCGGATCCTCGCGCGCGAGGTGAAGGACAAGGCGCTCTCCACCCGTCTGGGCAAGACGTACCGGCTGTGGGAGGTCAAGTTCGGCGGCTACCCGTTCGACGGCGAGCGCGCCGGCAAGGCCGTCCACAAGGGCGGGCCCGTCAGCTGGACCGCGGACGAGGTCGCGACGGGCGCGATCGTCGTCATCCGCGACGGCGAGCCGGTCACCGTGACCTGGGAAGATGTCTCGGCCGAGCCCGGCTGGTGCAAGCTCGACTGGATCGTGGCGGACCCCGAGCGCCGCGCCCTTGCCAACGCATCGAACATGCTGGACGTCACCTGGGAGGCGCCCGGCGGCGAGATCACGCCGCTCGACGGCTTCGTGGATCCGTACTTCCAGGAGGTCTACCTCGAGCCAGAGTCGCTGCCGCTGTTCAAGAAGCTGATCGGCGAGCTCGCGTCGGACTCCGTCGAGACGTACGTCGCGCAGCTGGAGCACGAGGTCGTCAAGTACGCGACCAGGGACGTCTCGTGGGGCAAGGTCGCCCGCAGGCTGTACAACATCTTCCGGCTCACCGGCCGCTATCCGGAGGCCGTCTACCTGCGCGAGCTGTTCGACGAGCCCACGACCGTCCTGTACCAGGTCGCGGCGCTCGTCCGGACCCTGGACGAGGCCGACCGGCCCGGCGCGGACTTCGACACCGAGATGCTTGTCCGCCAGGCGGACGAGCTGATCATGTCAGCGGTCTCGGCGCTCGAGGGGCGCAGCGAGGCCGAGATGGTCCGCCACCTGCTCGCGTTCCGCGACAACCTCCAGGGGCGCCGCGGCGCCGCCGGCCGCAGCGCCGACGTGGGTGGAGTCAAGGACCAGGCGATGGCGTCGGTGAACGAGTACTTCGAGCGACGCCTGTTCGAAGTCCCCTCGATCAAGGCGTACGTCGACGGGCTGGTCGCGGTGGAGGCGGAGGGGCACGCCGACGCATAGCGGATCATGGCGCGGGCCGCGACACCCTTGGGTGCTGGGTTGGGCCTTGGCACGCGTCCGTGCCAGATCCAGGGTGCTGCCGCGGAGCTCATGGGCGGAATCGACGATTCCGATGTCGACCTATGCACGTCCGGTGCCGTTCTGGCTCCCAGGCGTGCCAGAACGGAGATGGCGGGCCTGCACACGCCCGATGCCGCCACCGGCCTGCCCGGTGCGCTCGAGGTTGACCGTCAGCTAGACGAGCCCGAGGCCCTCGAGCACCAGGATGGCCCCGAAGACCACGAAGGCGAGTGCCGCGAATATCTTGATCGCACGCTCGGGCAGTCGGGCGCCGAGGAGGGCGCCGATCGCGATGGCGAGGGCATCCGCCGCAACCATCCCGGCGGTCGATCCGAGCCAGGTCCCCAGGGGCTCCTCGGTCGTGGCCAGGGTGATCGTCGCGAGCATCGTCTTGTCGCCCAGCTCCGCCAGGAAGAAGGCCGTGCCGATCGTGAGGATCGCCCACCGGCCCGATCGCTTCGCGCGCCCCTCGTCGTCCTCCCCCAGCTTGTCGCCCCGGATCGTCCAGGCGGCGAAGACGAAGAACGCGATGCCTGCGACGACCTGGATGAGCGCGGTCGGCAATGCGAGGGCGAACAGCGAGCCGATGAGGACGGACCCGGCATGGACCAGCAGCGTTGCGAGGCTCACCGCGACGAGCACGGTCCACGCGCGGTAGCGGGACGCGAAGGCCATCGCCATGAGCTGGCTCTTGTCGCCCAGCTCGGCGAGGAAGATCACGCCGAACGAGAGGAGGAAGGCGTCCACGACGGCTCCGGGGTACGGGTCGGGACCGGCGGGCGCACCTGGGGCGTGACGGGTTCCCTGTCCCCCCGAGTGTCGGGTGGGCGGGCTGGGTCCGTCAAACAGGGCGACGGCCGTGTCGAGGGCCATGGGCCGCCAACCGCCCCGGAACAACCAAGCGGACGTCTCGCCGGCTGGCTGCAGTGCTCACCCGGAATCTGAAAGGCCCTCCGGCGATGCGGGGGGCCTCGTTCGTGGCCGGGAAACTGGCTCCGACGGGAGGATTCGAACCTCCGACCAAGTGATTAACAGTCACCCGCTCTACCACTGAGCTACGTCGGAACGCGGGCGTAGTCTAGCACCACCGCTCGTCAACACTCGCGTCGCCGCGGGCGAGGATATCAGGCTCGCCTGGGATGTGGACCGGATGGGGCCCGGGTGGGGCCCGACTGGAAGCCCACCGAGGCTGCGGAGGGGACCCGCAGTCGCTCCAGACGAGGGCCCCGGCAGTGTTCGGGGACCCCGAGACCCCGAAACCGTCGCGTCGGAGCCGGATCGGGGTCGTGGCGGGGCATCGTGGGCCCCGAGTCGACGCCGCCGGGGGTCACGGCGCGACTGGTAGTCCCCGGGTGGCCCGTACGCGCACGGCCGGAGTCGCGCACGGCCGGAGTCGCGCTCGCTCCATCCGCGTCAAGCCGGTGGCGGCCGGGCGCTCGGTAGACTCAGGGCATGAGCCTGATCCCCCCGGACGAGCTGCTCGCGCGGCTCGGCGATCCTGCGCTGCGCCTCTGCGACGTGCGCTGGTGGCTCGCCGATCCCCTCAAGGGTCGCCGTGACTATGCCGCGGCCCACCTGTCGGGCGCGGTCTTCGTCGACGTGGACACCGACCTCGTCGCCCCAACGGGCCCCGGCCGTCATCCCCTCCCCTCGCCCGCAGCCTTCGCCGCCCGCATGGCGGCGCTCGGGATCGGCGACGGGCACGACGTCGTGGTGTACGACGACGCGGGCGCGACGATCGCCGCGCGCCTGTGGTGGATGCTCGACGACCTGGGTCACCCCAGCGTCCGGGTGCTCGACGGCGGGATCGCCGCCTGGACCACCGCCGGCGGCCCGCTGACCGACGAGGTCCCGGCGTTCCCGGCGGGGCGGCTGACGCTGCGTGGCCAGTGGTCGCGCACCCTGGACCGCGAGGCGATCGCGGCGCGCCTGCGGGCGGGGGACGTCACGCTCATCGACGCCCGCGCTCCGGAGCGCTACCGCGGCGAGATCGAGCCCGTGGACCCGGTCGCCGGCCACATCCCGGGGGCGATCAACCGTCCGACCGCCGGCAACCTCGGGCCCGACGGCCGCTTCCTCGACCCCGAGGTGCTCCGCGCCCGGTTCGACGGGCTGGGCAGTGCGGTCGCGACCTCGTGCGGATCGGGCGTCACCGCTTGCCACCACGCGCTCGCGATGCGGGTGGCTGGCCTGCCGGACCCGCTGCTCTACCCCGGGTCCTTCTCGGACTGGTCGACGGCCGGGATGCCCGTGGCAGCGGGCGACGAGCCGGGGACGCTCTCCTGAGCCCGCCGAAGCCTCGACGAAGCCTTCGTCTAGGCCCGGGTCGCGCGCCGGCCCGGCAGCACGCGCACGAGGCCGGCCTGGAGCAGCGCCACGACGAGCGCCGCCGCAAACCCGATCGCGATGTCCCCGACCAGCGCGACCTGGAACCCGAACAGCGTGATCTCGGGGCCCACCACGAGCCCGAGCCGGTGCCCGATGAGGTAGAAGGCCCCGAACCCGGCGATCACCGGCAGGGCGTAGGCGGCGAGCCCACGCGGCCCACCGGCGCGCGCGGCGATCCGCACGGTCAGGATCCCGACCAGGATCGAGCAGACGAGGAACAGCGAGACGAGCGCGTAGGCCTGGGGCGGCATGCCCCGATGCTAGCCCGGATCGCTTGCCCCGGCCGTCAGCGGCGCCCGCGTACCTTGGTGGAGTTGTAGCTCCGGTTGCCCGCCGTGTCGACGGCCCGCACGAAGTAGTACGCGCCGCGGACGGTGGCGATGCGGATCTTGGAGTACCTGGTGACCGCGATCGGCGTCGTGCGGCCGGCCCTGTAGATGTAGTACTTCGCGACCTTCACGTTGTCGGTCGAGGGCGACCAGTCGAACGTGACGTAACGGCCCGACCGGGCCACCTTGCGGAAGCTCTTCGGCGTCGTCGGGCGGGTGGTGTCCGGCAGTGTCGTGACCGTGACAACCGCCTTGGAGCTGACGTTGCCGACCCCGTCGAGGGCGGCGACCGTGTAGAGGTAGGTCGTCTTCGGCAGCCGCGCGGTGTCCTTCCACGCCGCACCGGCCGGCGTCGCAATGAGCGAGCCGTTGCGGGTGACGCGGTAGCCGACGACGCCGGTGTCGTCCGTGGCGGGGGCCCAGGAGAGCGCGACGGTCGTCGTCGTCGGCTGGCCGGTCACGCCCTCGGGTGTCGTCGGGGCGGACGCGTCGTTGAGCGGCGGCTCCGTCGGGTCGGGGGCGGGCGTGGGGTCGGGGGCGGGCGTGGGGTCGGGGGCAGGCGTGGCTGCCGGGTCCGGGGTCGCGGACGGAGCGGTCGGGACGCTGACGGCGCGCGTCGCGGCAGTCCCGACGTTGCCCGAGGTGTCGATCGCGGCGACGGTGTACGTGTACGAGGCACCGGCCACGACCGTCGTGTCGGTCCAGGAGGTCGCCGCCCGCCCGGTCGTCACGAGGTGGGTCCCGTCGCGGCTGATCCGGTAGCCGGCGATCGCGACGTTGTCGGTCGCGGCAGACCATCTGAGGCTTACGGAGCCGGGCCCCGCGGAGCCGCTGAGGTTGCCCGGCGTGCCCGGGGCGACTGACTCGCGGACCTGGACGACGATCCCGGCGCTGCCGGACGACAGTGCCCTGATCGAGATCTTCGACACCGGGTCGGTCATCGTCCTGCCGACGGCGAGCGGGGCGTCCTTGAGGTCCGAGGTGCCCGGAGTGCTGTCGAGCAGGAGCGAGGCCTTGGGCGACGTCGTGGGGCTCGCGGTCCCGACGCCGATCCGGATGGTGACGCCCACCGTCGCCGGGGAGCCGGAGGCGTAGGTGTCGAACGCGCCGTATGGCGTCCGGATGTCGAGGTCAAAGAAGGTGCCGTTCCCGCGCGGGATGCGCACGAGCTTGAGGCCGTCCGTGCCAAAGTACGGGGCGATGGTGTAGGTGTTGCCCGGGGCACCCACGGTCTTCTCGCCGGCCTCGAGCCAGCCGAGCTCGCCGAGGTGCGAGCCGTGGTTGTGGCGGAGGGCGTTGTTGCCCATGGTCGAGAAGGGATCCGCGTAGCCGACCTCGGTGCACTGCGTCGTCACGGCGATCATCACGCGAGTCCCGCTGACGGTGCAGTTGGCGGCGTTCGAGTGGCCGAGGCCGAAGTTGTGGCCCAGCTCGTGGGTCATGACCTGGACGCTGATGTTCCCGTTCAGGTAGCTGTACTTGCCGGGGACGTAGCCCAGGCCCGCCCACGGGCACGCGCTCGTGCTCGGGAAGACGAAGGCGACGTTCGTGTACGAGTCGAGGTTGGCGCCGGCGGCGTTGGCGGCGTTCCGCGCGAGGGTGGTCCAGCCGTCCCAGTCGCAGCCGGTGCTCGCGACGTTGAGCTGGTACCAGCCGAACACCGAGCCAGTCAGCGTCAGGCGGCCCTTCGACTCCTCCTCGAAGAACCGCTTCACGCTCGTCGAGCTGTTGACGAGCGCGTTGGCGAGGTCGGTCTTCGTGTACGGGGTGCTGCGCAGGTCCGTGAAGTTGAACAGCACGACCGCGACGCTCTTGGCGATCGGAGCGGCCTCGGCGGTGGCGGCGGCGGTCCCGCCCGACGCGCCGGTCGTGCCGGAGGTCTCGGTCTCCCAGGCGCCGAGGCTGGAGACGGCGGCAGCCTTGCGAACCCGGACGGCCCCGGCGCGGGGATTGGCGGACTTGACCTGGAGGACGCGGCCGGAGCGGTGGCCCGTCACGGAGACGCGGGCGCCGGTCAGGTCGGAGGCGTCGCCCTTCTCGAATACGATCTCGGTGATGGTGTTCCCGGAGCGGATCGTCGTGAGGGTGTGGTCGCGTCCGTCACCCATCTCGAGGATGGCGGTCTCAAGGATCCCCGTCACGGTCTCCTCGGCCGCTCCGCCGGGGGTGACGGCGGACACCGGCGCCGCAACGGCAGCTGCCAGCAGGAAGGCTGCGAGGACCTGAACGGACTGGCGCATCGGACTCCGGCATCTCCATTGCACCTCGGGTGTGGTGCTCTGCAAGGGTCGGATGTCGGGGCGCGTTGCGGCATCGCCCGAGCGGGTCATCGTCCCTAGACGATGGTCCGGGTCCGGGGCGCTGATGCACCAGTCGGTGTCCACAACGGTGTGGTTCGGGGCGGTTGTTGCCCGGGACGAGGATCCTGGGATCCCGGGACCCGGTCACCGGCGACGTGGCATGACGCCGGCCGCGACGGACGCGACGCCCGCCGCGCATGAAGACGCCGACGTCCTCGCGACCGAGGGCGCCGGCGGATCAATTGGTGGGATCAGGCGCCGGCCTGGCCCTCGACCGCGTCCTTGACCTCGGCGACGGCGTCACCGGCAGCGTCGATCGCGGTGTCGGCGGTGTCGGCGGTGTCGGCGGCGACGTCGATGGCCTCGCCGGCCTTGTCGCCGGCGGAGTGGATCGCGGGGCCGGCCTCGTCGACCGCAGCTGACGCCCTCTCCTTGATGGCGGCGATCCGGCCCTCGAGCTCCTTCTGCATCTCGGAGACGCGGGTCTCGAGGCGGGAGCCCAGGGCGTCGAGGTCACGCTTGGACAGGTCCGAGCGGACCTCGTCCACGATCTCCCGCAGGTCGCGTCCGGTCTGGACGGAATACGCGACGGCCCCGACGGCGCCCACGACGAGCCCGCCGAGGAACCCGATGACGAACTTCACGATGGACCTCCACCCTGCTGCCTGCCCCGATCGGGCCCCTGGCTTCCCTTGCATGATACGTGTGGACCGGTCTAGACCCATCGCCTCGATGTGCGACGGGCCAGTGCGGCGAACCCCGGGCACCCCTACTCGAGATAGTCCTTGAGCTTGCGGCT
>JANNHX010000217.1:0-2838 GCA_031404615.1 Chloroflexota bacterium | reverse complement strand
CGATCACGTTGTCACCGGGCTCGAGGATCTTCTCGATGCCGAGGTCGGGCACGACGAGATAGGCCGCGCACGAGTACTGCGACTGCGAGTCGACGATCCAGGTGGTCGGGACACCCGCCTTGATGCGCGCGACCGCTGGCGTGTAGCCCGCGTCCACCTGCGCCGTGCGCAGCTCCTGGGTCGCAGGGGTGGGTACTGGTGTGGGTTCCGTGGCCGCCGCCGTTGGAGCCGCGGACGTGGCGGGTGCCGTCGTCGGAGCGGGTGTGGCAGTCGCGGTCGGAGCGGCGGCCTGGGCGGGCGATGCCGCCGGGGCGTCCGTGCCCGCGGCCGCGAGCGCGTCCGGGGGCGGATCGACGACCGTGATCCGGCCGTCGTACATCCCCATCGCACACGCGTAGCGGAGCGTGCCGGCCCTGAGCGCCGGGAGCTCGAAGACATTCGGCCCCTTGTTGAGCCTGGCGCGGATGTCGAGGTCGAGCACCCAGAGCGACGCCGCGCATGACGCCGTCGTCTCGGACACGATCGTCCACTCCGTGGGGTAGCCCGCGTAGATCACCACCTCGGCCGGGGTGTACCCGTCGATCACCTGGCGCGTCGTGATGCGCTGGATGCCGTCCACGCCGAGCGTGCCCGGCAGGGGCGCCGCGCTCACCACTCCGACGAGGTACGGCAGGGCGAAGCCCGACAGCCGGATCCCGGCCGAGCCGTTGAGCAGCGAGAACCCGATCACGACGACGCCGACGAGCCGCATCAGGGTGGGCTTGGCGCGGCTCGGCACGACGAGTGGCAGCCCTGCGAGGGCGAGGAGCCCGGGGGCAGTACCGATCGCGAAGGCGCCCAGGAGGGCGGCGCCGAACAGGGGGGATCCGGTGGAGAGCGCGAAGATCTGGATCGCCTGGGTGAAGCCGCAGGGGAGGAAGAATGAAGCCGCGCCGAGTGTGGCGGCCCGGGTGTCCGAGTAGGCGCCCGCTCCCCCATCGGCGAGGCCGAGTCGCGCGCCCAGGCCCATCGGCAGGGTGGGCGACCAGCCCGCCATCCGCGGCGAAAGACCCGTGAGGCGGGTGCCGAGCAGGAGCATGACGAGCGCCACCCCGAGCATCAGGACCGCCGTCAGCTGCGGGGGCATGGTGATCGAGGCGCCGACTGCGCCGAGGGCCGCGCCAAACACCGTGTAGCCAACGACGCGGCCGGCGACAAACACGAGCGAGGGGCGCATCATCGCGACGCTGCTCGCGCCCTCAGGGCGGCCCGCCTGGAACGCCGCGGACAGGCCGAGGACGAGGCCGCCGACGAGGGCCATGCAAGTGGAGACACCGGCCGCGAGGCCCAGGAGCAGCGCGACGAGGAGACCGCCCTGCGACAGGTCGCCGGCTCCATTGGCGAGGTTGCCGATGCCGGTCACCGTGGCAATCACCGCGAGTGCTGCCACCAGCAGGACCCCGATCCCGGCAGTCGCCCAGATCGTCGGATCGCTGGCGACCCACGGGGTGCGGCCGATCTCGTAGCCCGCCTTGTTGATGGCCCGCTCGATCGAGGCGCCCGGCACCGGCGCCGAGCACTCGACGGTGACCTCGCCTCGGACGGCCGAGGCCGAGACCCGCTCGACGTTCGGCAGCCTGCCGACGTGCTTCGCGATGCGCACCTCGCACGACCGGCACGTCATGCCCATCACCGGGAAGGTGACGGAGGTCGTGCCCGCCGCCGTGACGACCCTCTTGGGCGTCTCGAACCCGGCGGGCTTCGGCCCGCGGCCCATGCGGTACTCGCGCAGCTCGAGTGCACGGCGATGCAGCACGCCGGCATCGTCGACGTCAGTCTCGGGGACTTCGCCGGGCAGCGCCGCGGCGCTCCGCGCCTGCGCGCGCGTCGCGCGTCGCTCCAGGGCGAGCCGGTTCAGGTCAGCGGCCGCCGCCTCGACGGGCAACGCTGCGGGACCACTCGTGGCTGCGTTTGGAGTTAGGGCTCGGGCCCGGTTTCGGCGGCGGGACATCGGGACGCTGGCTCCTGGGGGTCGCCCGACGGTGCTCGGGACGGTGATCTGAGAGTGGACGACTGGCGTCCCGACGCCAATGCAGGAGGAGGCAAGTGTTCATCAAGAGTTCGTCAAGACGGGAGTCACCGCGGAGTGCCAGCTGGCCAGCAAGCGACGGCGTGGACCGGAGCCGCCCAGTGCCCACAGGGCCAGGAACCAGGTCGCCCCGGCGAGCGCAATCCCGAATGCGATGAGCCTGGCCACCCTGAGGCCGCGTCCACGAGGGCCGGGAGGCTGGCGCGCCGCGCTTCGGCGTGCGACGTGCATGGCGGTCAGGAATCGGAGGTGAGACGAGGATCCCGTACCCCCGGATCAGCAGCCCGCCCGTCTCGAGTGCGACGGAGCGAGCGCGTTGGGGATGCCGAGCGGCATCACGCGCGCCCGAGCAGGCGGTCGAGGAAGGAGCGGTCGCTGCCGGGAGGCAGCACCTCGGCGGCATCGACATCAGCCTCGTAGCCCGCGATGGCGATCGTCGCCGCGAGCACCGCGTTCGACACCAGCGCGGGCTCGCGGCGGACGGTGGCGGTCTCGTGCCGGAGGTCCACGGACACCTTCGTGACCCCGGGCACCTTCTGGACCGCCCTCATGATCCGGTTGACGCAGGAGCCGCAGGTCATCCCCCGCACGGGAAAGCGGACGATCTCCAGCGTCGGCGCTCCTTCGGGCGCGCTCACATCGACACCATCAGCCCGAAGCTCATGACGATGACCACGAGTGCGATGCCGGCCTTGATCCACGGCGAGTTGGCGCGGTTCCAGCGGCCGAGCTGGCCCAGCACACGGCGGTTGGACACGAAGCCGAGCAGG
>JANNHX010000216.1:0-5528 GCA_031404615.1 Chloroflexota bacterium | reverse complement strand
CGTGCATCCGGACGGGGATCTCGCGCGCTTCGGCGAGCTCGCGGCCGAAGCCGGCGTCGTGGCGGTCTGCCATGCGCCGTACCTGATCAACCTCGCGGGCACGGACGAGCTCACGGTGGAGCGCGCGCGCGGCAGGCAGGGGCAGGCCCGGGGACGCGGGCTCCGCGGCGTGGTGGGCCCGCACGACGTCAAGGGCAACGGACGCCAGTGCCGCCGTGAGATCCGGCGCGAGCCGCCATGCGCCACCGTCTCGCAGCGCGCCGTGCAGGTCCAGCCGCGCCGCCGCGACCGCCGCCACCGCCGCGACCGCCGCCACCGCCGACGACCCGCCCTTCTCACCGCGCGCCACCGCCGCCACCCCGGCGACCGCCGCGACGAGGGCCGCCGCCCGCTCCGACGTGAACCGCCGTCGCGAGACGCCCCGAGGCGGCACCGGATCAAGGACGATGCCCCCGCCTGCGGACGACCCGGGCGAGGGCCGGCGCAGCGCGAACCGGTCCCCTGGCGCGGCCGCGACCTCCGCGTCGAGGCGCAGGATCGCGGGCACGGACCCACCGGCGAGCTCCATCGCCTCGCGCGGCCCGCGCACGACGAGCGCGCCGGCCTGTGCGGTGCCCGCGTGGAACCGCAAGCGCTCGCGGTCCGCGGGCGCGGCGGGCGCGTTGGCCAGGCCGGCTCCACCCCGAGCGCCGAATCTCGCCACGGGCGCAAGACCCGCCGGCGGCCGCATCGCCACCAGCACGCGTGACGTCGCCGCGACCGACGGGTCGGTCGTGAGGACGCGACCCCGCTCCAGCTCGGCGTGCTCCACGCCCCCGACCAGCAGCGCCGTGCGCCCGCCATCGGATGCGGGCATGGCAGACCCTCGCACCTGGACCTCGCGGACGCGCACCTCGCCGTCGCCGGGAACCAGCCGCAGACTGGCACCCGCCGCCACGGACCCGCCGCGCAGGCTCCCGGTCACGACCGAGCCGCGCCCGCGGACGGCGAACGAGCGGTCGATGGCAAGTCTGAGCCCCGCCGCCAGGCCACGCGACGACACCCGGTCCCGCAGCAGGACCAGCTCGTCCCGGAGCCTCTCCAGCCCCTCGCCCGTCACCCCGCTCACCGCGACGACCGGGATCCCGGCCAGCCGGGTCCGCGCGAGGAGCGCCTCGACATCAGCGGTCACCTCCGCCACCCGGTCGACATCGACGAGGTCCGTCTTCGTCACCGCGACGAGCCCGTCCTCGATCCCGATCGCGTCGAGCAGCTCGAGGTGCTCGATCGTCTGGGCGTTCGGGCCGTCGTCCGCGGCCACCACGAGCAGCGCGGCGTCGATCTCGCCCGCGCCGACGAGCATGTTGCCGACGAGCCGGTCGTGTCCAGGCACGTCCACGAAGTCCAGGACCGAGCCGTCGGGCAAGCCGAGGTGCGCGTAGCCGACGTCGATCGTCATCCCGCGCCGGCGCTCCTCCGGGAGGCGGTCCGCGTCGATGCCCGTGAGCGCGCGCAGGAGCGTGGTCTTGCCGTGATCGATGTGGCCGGCCGTGCCGACGACGACGCTCATGCCCGCCGCGAGATCAGCCCGTGGATGGCCCGGACGAGATCGCCATCCCCAAACGGCACGACCGTCCGCAGGTCGAACACCGCCTCCCCATCCTCGACGCGCGCGAGGATCCGTGGCTCGCCGTTTCGGAGCGCCGCCGCGGCACGCGACGCCGATCGGACGGGCACCGCGACCCCGAACGACGGCAGCGTCTGCCCCGGCAGCGACCCTCCGCCGACCGGCGAGCGCAGCTCCACCACCCGCACGGCGGGCTCCTTGCCCTGGACGCGGCACAGGCCGCGAATCCACTCCGCGCGGGTCCGCAGCGCCTCGGCGTCCAGCCCGATCGTCCGCCAGATGGGGATGTCCACCGCGGCCCGCCCGACGACGTAGATCCCGAGCGTGGTCGCGACCGCGGCGAGGATGGCCTTGTCCGGGCGCACGGCGCGCGCGAGCGGGTCAGCGCGCATCCTCGCGATGAGGTCCCTGCGCCCAACCATGAGCCCCGCCTGCGGCCCGCCGACCAGCTTGTCGCCACTGAACAACACGACGTCGGCACCGGCGGCGAGTCGCTCGGTTGGTGTCGGCTCGTGGGTGAGCCCGAAGGTCGCGGTGTCCAGCAGCGCGCCTGAGCCCAGGTCGTCGATGACGATGGCGCCATGTCGGTGGGCGATCGCGGCGACCTCGGCAAGGTCCGCGGCCTCGGTGAAGCCCTCCATCGCGAAGTTGGATGGGTGCACACGCAGGACGACCGTCGCGCGGCCCTCGGCGAGCGGCGCATCGAAGTCCGCGGCGCGGGTCCGGTTCGTCGTGCCCACCTCGATCAGCTTCGCGCCGGCCCGCGCCACGATCTCCGGGATCCGCACCCCGCCGCCGATCTCCACCAGCTCGCCGCGCGAGACCACGACCGACCCGCGCCGGCCGGCCAGCCCCACCGCGAGCAGCAGTGCCGCGGCGTTGTTGGTGACGACCATCGCGTCCTCGGCGCCGGTCAGCGTGACGAGATGCTCCTCCGCGGCCCGGAACCGTGGTCCGCGGCGGCCGGTCCCCTCGTCCAGCTCGAGGTAGCCGTACGATGCGGCGCCGGCGTTCGCGGCGACCCGCGCGGCGGTCGGCCACGGCGCCCTGCCCAGGTTTGTGTGCAGGATCACGCCCGTCGCGTTGATCACGTGCGGCGGCATCACGATGTGCGGCTCGTAGGCCGCGTCGATCAGCTCGACGACCGCGTCCGCGAGCTCATCCTCGCCGCTGGGCGGGGCGCCGTTCGCGAGCCGCTCCCGCTCCTCGTCAACGACCCGCCGGGCAAGCGCCGTCAGCCTTCCCGGCTCCGAGACCTCGACCTGCGTGCGGACGACCGCGAGCACGCTCTCGACGCTGGGCGGGACGGGGCGGTCGGGGACGCTCATGCGGGCGTGCTCATGCGGGGCGGCGGGCCACGATGTCGTAGTAGTGCCAGTGGGTCGGACCCTTGAACGAGTCCCCGTCCTCCTCGACCTCGTCGAGCGCGATGATCTCCAGCCCCTCGAGCAGGCGCTCCACCTCAGCGCGGGGCAGGAACGTCGTCTCGGGCTCCGTCGCCCATGCGTGGCGGTCGCCGAAGATGTTGACGACGATGAAGCCACCGACCCTGAGCCCGGCACGCGCCCGTGCCCACAGCCGCGCGAACGCGCCCGGGGCGAGGTACGAGAGCACGTACGCGGAGAAGAGCAGGTCCAGCGGCGGCAGCTCCACGTCGGCGGCCGGGGCGGTGAGCAGCGTCAGCCGCTTGCGGGCAGCCTCGGGGACGCGCGGCTCGAGGACCTCCGCCGCGGCCTGGGCGCTGTCGATCGCGGTGACCCGCCAGCCGGCATCGAGGAGCGCCATGGTCTCGGTCCCGTCCCCGAACCCCACGTCCACCGCGGTCCCGGGTGTCACCCCGGCGGCGGCCATCGCCCCGAACCCGCGGAGGAACAGCGGGCGTGGCTCACGGCCGAGCGTGTACTGGTAGTAGGCGGCCCAGTCGACCTCCTCGTCCTCGGCGGGCGGGTCGGCGGCGGCGGTCCCAGCGGGTTCGGCGTCCATCAGCGCGAGCGTACCGCGCCGGACCCCCGTGGCGCACCCGGCGGCTGGGGCTGGCGGGAGCGCATGGGAGTCGAACCCACCGCGCGACGCCGGGCGCCGCGCCACTGGTTTTGAAGACCAGGCAGCCCACCGGGACCGCTCCGCTCCCCCGCGAGGGCGACGCTCGGCCGCCCAGCGCAGGGTAGCGCGTGGGGCCACGGCTATCATCCGGCGATGAGCGCCCTGCACGACCTCCCGCCGATCCGCCTGACCGAGATGACCGAGTGCGGCGGGTGTGCCGCGAAGCTGGGCGCGGACCTGCTGGGCGAGGCGCTGGCCGGCCTCGGGGCCAACACCGACCCGGCGCTGATCGCCGGCCTGGAGCCGCCCGACGACGCCGCCGCGTACCTCGTCTCGCCGGACCTCGCGATCATCGGGACGCTGGACTTCTTTCCGCCGCTCGTGGACGACCCGGTCGCGTACGGGGAGATCGCCGCCGCCAACGCCCTCTCCGACGTCTTCGCCATGGGCGGTCGAGTGCTGTTCGCGCTGTCGATCGCCGCGTTCCCGGAGGACTTCCCGAAGGCGGCGCTGGCGGCGGTGTTCGAGGCCGCGGCCGGCAAGGTGCGCGAGGCCGGCGGGGTGCTCGCGGGCGGCCACACGATCCGCGACCCGGAGCCCAAGTACGGACTGGCGGTCATCGGCGCAGCGCACCCGGACCGGCTGTTCCGCAAGGGCGGCGCGCGACCCGGTGACGCGCTGATCCTCACGAAGCGCCTCGGGACCGGGTTCCTGGTCTCCGGACGGCGGTCCGGGCAGACCTCCGATGCGCACCTCGACGCGGCGATCGACCAGATGCGGACGCTCAACCGCGCCGCGGCGGACGTCTTTTCGCGGTTCGCGGTGCGCGGCGCGACGGACGTGACCGGGTTCGGACTGCTGGGGCACGGCCTGGAGATGGCGCGGGCATCAGGGGCGCCGCTGGTGTTCGAGGCTCACGCGCTCCCGGCGCTCGACGGGGCGCTGGACCTGGCGCGGGCCGGCATCGAGACGGGCGGCGCGGGGCACAACCGGCGGTTCACGAAGCCCGCCCTGGTCGTGGGCGAGGGCGTGTCGCCCGAGCTGGTGGCGCTGGCCCACGACCCGCAGACGTCCGGCGGCCTGCTCGCGGCGATCCCGGCGGCGGACGTCGATACGGTGATCGCTGCGCTGGCCGAAGCGGGCGTGACGGCCTGGCGCGTCGGCTCCGTCGAGGCCGGCGAGCCGCTCGTCGAGCTCCGGTAGGCCGGCCTCCCCCGGCGGCCGTCAGCCCTCGTCGAATCAGCCCTCGTCGAAGGTGCCGTCCATCCAGTCCGGGTCGTCGTCGAGGAGCGAGCGCAGCTCGAGGTACCGCTCGTTCTGGTCGGGGCTGTCGGCGTTGGCGCGGTACGAGGCCACGTCGTCGAAGACGGCCACGAGGAACACCGTCGGCCGGTCATACGGGTCCTTGTCGGGGCGGAACAGGTACGAGGCCCGGTAGCCCGGGACCTTGACGCCGCGGATCCGGCGGCCGTAGGCGAGCAGGTCGGCCTCGCGACCGGCGGTGGGATGCAGACGCGCGATGGTGCCGTACATGGTGGGACGCACCTCCTTCGCGCGGATCGTGCGCCCCGATGACCGGTCCCGCAAGGGGCCGGACCGGATTCGTCAGGGCGGTGCCCCGCTCCCGGGCGGACACGCGAGCCCAATCCGCCTCCCGTCGCGGAGCGAAGGGAGAGCGACGGCGCGACCCGATGGCGCCGGGCCACGAGGGATTCATGCTCGAGAACACGATCGCAGCCGAGGGTCTCCGCAAGTCCTACGGCGACGTCCATGCGCTGCGGGGCATCGACCTGGCTGTCCCGGCGGGGACGATCCTCGGCCTCCTGGGACCGAACGGCGCGGGGAAGACAACCGCCGTCCGCATCCTGACCACGCTCCT
>JANNHX010000215.1:0-2667 GCA_031404615.1 Chloroflexota bacterium | reverse complement strand
GCCCCTCCTCGTTCTCCGCGGAGCCCACGGGCCGCCCGAAGTGGTCGTATGCGCGGCGGTACCAGGCCCCGTCCCAGCCGTCTGCCTCGATCGCGGCCGTCATCGCGGCCGCCGCGCCATCGCAGCGGCCCGCCTCCGGCTCATCGCCGCCCAGCCGCGCGATGACTGCCCACTCACGCGCCGCGAGCACGAACAGCCCGGCGATGAACACCGACTCCGCCACGCCGCCCTCGCGGTGAGCGGCCGCCTGGAACGAGGTCCCCGGGCTGGCGGAGAACGCGTTGAGGTTGAGGCAGTCGTTCCAGTCGGCCTTGCCGATGAGCGGCAGGCCGTGGGGCCCCAGGCGCCCCAGGGTGTAGTCGATCGACTGCCGCAGGTGTTCCCGGAGCGGCGTCCCGGTGCCGTCGACGTTGTCCCACGGCACGGACTCGTCCAGGATCGCGCGGTCACCGGTCTCCTTGAGGTAGGCCGCCACGGCGATCACGAGCCACAGCGGGTCGTCGTTGAACCCGGAGCCCACGTCGTGGTTGCCGCGCTTGGTGAGCGGCTGGTACTGGTGGTACGCGCCGCCGTCGGGGAGCTGGGTGGAGGCGGTGTCCAGGAGCCGCTCGCGCGCCCGCTCGGGGACCATGTGCACGAACCCGAGCAGGTCCTGGTTCGAGTCCCGGAACCCCATGCCCCGACCGATGCCGGACTCGAACATCGACGCCGAGCGCGACAGGTTGAACGTGACCATGCACTGGTACGGGTTCCAGGTGTTGACCATCCGGTCGACATGCTCGTCGCCGGTGCTCACCCGGAGCCCGCCGAGACGCTCGTCCCAGGTGGCGTGCAGCCGGGCGAGGTCCTCGTCGACCTGCCCGCGGACGCGGTAGCGCTCGATGACGGTCCTCGCCGACTCCAGGTCCGGACGCCCGGAGCCGTCCGCCGCGAACTTGCGGTCGGCCGGGTTCTCCGTGTAGCCGAGGAGGAACGCGACCTCGCGCGTCTCACCGGGCTCGAGGGTCACGGCGACCTGCAGGGCTCCGACCGGCTGCCAGCCGTGGGCGACGGACCCGCCCATGGCGCCGCGCTCCACGGCAATCGGCCGGTCCCAGCCGCGGTATGGCCCGAGGAACGCCTCGCGCGACGTGTCGAACCCGGCGACCGGCGCCGACGAGGCGAACCACGCAAGGTGGTCGCGGCGCTCGCGGTACTCGGTCAGGTGGTAGACGACACCATCCTCGACGAGGACCTCGCCGGTCGACAGGTTGCGCTGGAAGTTGGTCGCGTCGTCCTGGGCGTCCCACAGGCAGAACTCGACCGCGCCGGTGAGCGACACGCGCGCCGGCGTGGCTCGCTCGTTCGTGAGCCGCGTTCGCCACACCTCGAGGGTCCGGCCCGGCGGCACGAGGTACAGCGTCTCGGCGCGGATCCCGCCGCGGGACCCGGAGATCACGCTGTACCCCAGCCCGTGGCGGCAGCTGTAGTCGTCCAGCTCGCGCTGCATCGGCTGCCAGCCCGGGTTCCAGGCGTCGCCCGTGTCATCGTCGCGGACATACAGGAACCGGCCGCCCACGTCGAGCGGGGGCGTTGTTGTAGCGGTACCGGATCAGCCGCCGAAGGCGGGCGTCGCGGTAGAACGAGTAGCCGCCGGCAGTGTTGGAGAGCAGCGCGAAGTAGTCCTCGCTGCCCAGGTAGTTGATCCAGGGCAGGGGTGTGTCCGGGCGCGTGACGACGTACTCGCGCCGGGCGTCGTCGAAGTGGCCATAGCGCACGCTACTTGTCGACCCCCGTGACCACGACGCCGCGCATGAACGCCCGCTGGGCCAGGAAGAAGATCACCACCGGTACGATCATGGCCAGCACCGCGGAGGCCTGGATCAGGGTCGGCTGGCTCGCGTACAGGGCGTTGTACTGCTGGATCCCGATCGACAGCGGCTGCAGCTCCGGCTTGTTCCCCAGGTACAGCAACGGCACGAAGAAGTCGTTCCAGGCCCAGAAGAAGTGGAACAGCGTGACAGCCGTGATCGCGGGGATGGACTGGGGAACGATGACGCTGCGCAGGATGCGGAACGGTCCTGCCCCGTCGATCATCGCCGACTCGTCCATCTCGCGCGGGATCGTCATGAAGTACTGGCGCAGCAGGAACACGTTGAAGGCATTGGCGAAGAAGTGCGGGACGATGAGCGGCAGCCAGGTCCCGTTCCAGCCGAGCCACGTGAAGATGACGTAGGTGGGCAGGAGCGTCACCTGGTTGGGCAGGATGATGGTCCCGAGCAGGATGAAGAAGAACAGGTTGCGCCCCGGGAAGCGGAACCGGGCGAACCCGTAGGCCACCAGGATCGAGGACAGGACCGCCCCGATCGTGCTGAACAGCGAGATCAGGAACGTGTTGGTCAGCAGCCTCGGGAAGTTGAGCTGGTTCCAGACCGTCGTGTAGTTCTCCGCGAGGGGTGAGAACGTCCAGGACTGCTGGAGCGTCCGCCAGCGCCCCTGCCACTCGATCTTCGTGGCACTGGGATCGGACGGGTCGACGAAGACGCTGGACTCGCGACTTGGCTCGACAAGCATCAGGTCGCGGGCGACGCCGTCGATCGTGACCGTGTAGATCGGGTATTCCTTGCCCTCGAAGGTGCCCACGTTCGGCTTGGCGGGCCACCACGGCGCACCGGGCGTCGCGATCTG
>JANNHX010000214.1:0-7779 GCA_031404615.1 Chloroflexota bacterium | reverse complement strand
CAGGCCTTTGGCCGGCCCCCTATCGACCACTTCGCTTACGCGGTGGTCGGCCAGCACCTCGGCGGCGGGCGGAAACGGGCGGTGCAGCGTGAGTTTCTGTCCTTGGGCTGACCCGCCGTGCCCTCGACGTCGCCGAGACGTTCCCGGAGATCCTGCGGCTCCCGTTCGCGCGTCGGATCCTGGGCGCGTGACGACGTCCTCGACCCGCGTCCTGTCCCGCTCGCTCGAGATCGAGTTCGAGGTCGGATCCAATCGGCGCGGGGCCGTGTCCGGCGCCGGCTGGCTGTACGCGCTGCCGCACCTTGGGTTCGGGCGGGTGGTGTGCATCGGCGCGCCGTCAGCGGCGACGATGGCCACGCTCGCGCGCAGTGCATCGATCCTCGAGGTGGTCGATCCATCCGCCCGGGCCCGCGGGCGAATCGATGCGCAGGCCCGGCGTGGGGGATGGGCGGAGGTCCGCACCGTCGTGGATGGGGCCTCACTGGCGGACGGTCCGAGCGTCGACCTCCTGGTCGTCGCCGAGGGCCGAGCCGGACGGGACGTGGCGCTGATCGCACAAGTCATGGGCCGCCAAGGCCCGGGTGGGCTGGCGGTGCTCCCGGCCCGGGTGGCCGCCGCAGCGCCCCGATCCAAGGGGCAGGTCCCGGGAACGCTCGAGCTCGCCCTGACGCCGACCCGCGGCGAGGTCCGGGCCGTGGTCCCGGCCGCCGACCTCGCGATGCGCGCGACCTTGCGCCGGCTCGGGCTCGAGGGGCGATGGGTCCCGGCCGGCCGACTGGCGTCCCGGGTCGTTCAGCGTCTGCCGTCACTCCTCGGGGGCGCCCTCGGCAGCCGCGGGAACCGGGCCCTGGTCATGTTCGGTGGCCCGGCCGATGTCCGAGCCGGCGTGCCGACCTACATCCGCGACATCGCCGGGGACGCCGGGTGGGACCTGACCGGCTGGGGCTGGGGGGTGGCAGCACGTGGCGACTACGACAGCCAGAAGGTGTTGGTGCTGCTTCGACCACCCGCGTCGGCCGAGCCGACCGGCCTCGTCAAGGTGACGCGCTCGGAGGTGCATCGGGCCCGCCTCGAGAACGAGGCGCGTGCCCTCGATCGGCTGACCGGACTGCCGGCCGCCACTGGTCGCGCCCCCAGACCGTGGTTCAGCGGCGAGCACGCCGGGCGCGTCCTTCTCGGTGCGTCGTTGATCGACGGGGTTGCGTTCACGAGCCGCGCCAGGTGGGAGCCGGAGTGCCCGCATCTCGCGGACGCGGCGGGTTGGCTGACTGAGCTGGGCGCCGCGACCGCGACCCCCGTCCCCGCAGGTGTCGTGGCTGACGCGCTCCTCTCGCTGCTCGACCGCTATGCGCGCACCTACCGGCCCACGTCCGGCGAGCTGGCCGAGCTGCGCGAGCAGTTCGAGGCTGTCCGTGGGATCCCCGAACCGATCCCCGTCGTCCTCCAGCACGGCGATCCGGGGATCTGGAATCTCCTCATCGATGCGAGCGGTCGGACCGTCTTCCTCGACTGGGAGGCCGCTGAACCAGACGGATTGCCGCTCTGGGACCTGCTCTATCTGGTCCGCAGCTATGCCATAGCCACCAGCAGGCGGGCCGGGGTGCGCGATCGGCTTGAGGCGGCGTCCCGCCACCTCATCGACGCCTCACCGCTCAGCGAACGGATCATCGACCTCGTTCACGGCTATGGCCAGAGCGTCGGGCTGCCGACCGCCGCCGTCGAGGCGCTGACGTACGGGTGCTGGGTCCATCGAGCGCTCAAGGAATCCACCAGGATGGCGCCGGAGCGCCTCGCCGACGGTCAGTTCGTCCGCCTCATCCGCCGGATGCTGGCCCAGCCCGGTGCACCGACACTTGCACGTCTCGCGGGGAGTCGTTCGTGAGTCCCAGGGAGCCCGTCGGCTTCGACCTGCACGGCCTGGCCGGCGTCCGGATCGAGGATGGCGACCCACTCGACGTGGCGATCGTGAGCCGTCAGCTCGGCCCGCTCCTGCGGCAGCTGGACCGACCGCCCGACATCACCATTCGTTTCGTCGACCGGCTCGCTCCGGTTTCGCGGCTGCACTATCTGGGCGCCCGCGAGGCGGCCTGGGCCGACGACGGCTTCTACATCCTGCGCAGCCGCAAACAACCCGCGATGGTCCGGCTGCCGATCGATCGGATCGGTGGCCCGTGCGAGGTCATCTGCGAACGGGGCCTGCCCGCCGTCCCGTACCTCATCGCCATCCTCAACCTCGCGGTGCTCGCCAACGGCGCACTGCCGCTCCACGCTGCCGCTTTCGAGCTCGACGGTCGGGGCGTACTCGTGACCGGTTGGTCGAAAGGCGGCAAGACCGAGCTGCTCATGGCCGCGACCCGCGCTGGAGCGCGGTACATCGGTGACGAATGGGTCTACCTGACGGCCAGCGGTGAGATGTACGGCATCCCCGAACCCGTCCGGCTGTGGGACTGGCACCTGCGCCAGCTGCCCGACGTGTGGGCCCGCCTGGGACGCCGAGACCGCCTGAAGCTTCGTGCTCTGCCGATCGCCGGACGTATCGATGCCGCCCTGCCGGCGGCGGCCCTGCACTCGCTCCCGGGTCGGTTGCTGCACCGGGCGGTCCCGGTCGTCGATGGGCAGCGCCATGTCGACCTGCCACCCGAGCGCCTGTTCGGGCCACTTGGCACGTTGTCGGGTCGGCTGGACCATATCCTCTTCGTCGTTGCGGCGGCGGGCGACACGATCACCGTCGAACCGGTGGCGCCGGAGGACGTGGCACGTAGCATGGTCTTCTCGCTGTTGCACGAGCGGCTCGATCTCGCGACCATCTACCTCCAGGCTCGATTCGCCTTTCCCGACCTCGCAAACCCGCATCTCGACGGGCTGGAACGGCTCCAGCGCGAGCGCCTCACGTCGTTCCTGGCCGGTCGCCCGGCCCACCGCATCGTCCACCCCTATCCGGTCGACTTCGGAGCGTTCCTCGATGCCGCGCGTCGCGTCCTCTGAGCCCCCCGTGGCCGCTTCGATCGCCGGTGCCCTCCGGGGGACGCCGGACGATCGCCTGCGCCATGCCCGCCGGGTGGACTGGCGCTTCCTCCTCCCTTCACCCGACCTCAAGCGGGTCGCCCTCGGCGGCATGCCCGACGAGGCGCTGCGTGAGGCCCTGCAGGCGGTAACCGGCCAGCCGGCCGCCGTCCTGCCGGCGAGCCTCGTGCCCGGCAACGCGGCGCCGCTGGGCCAGTTCGACACGGTCGTGCTCTCCGGACGCCTGGCGCGATCGGAGCTGGTCGTCGCGGCTGGGTCGGTGGCCCTGGACGGCCACCTCGTCGTCGAGATCGACGGGGCACTCTCGCCGGTCGTAGCGCGACGTCGAGGCACCGCCCCCGGCACGGTCACCCGGCTCGTCCGAACCCTCGCGACAGGTGGCTTCGATGTCCGCTGCTGGTGGGCATGGCCAACGATCCGCCGGACGACCGCCTTCGTCCCGATCGACGACCGGGTCGCTATCAAGGCGCTGGTCGCCAGACGCTTTGGGGGCCGCCGCCTGGGCGCGCCGGTGGCAAGCGCGCTGGCGCGCCTTGCCGGTACCTCCGCGTTGACCGCGTTCGCGCCTGCCATGATCCTCGTCGCGCGCCGCGGCCCCTCGAGCGTCGGGCTCATCGAACGGCGGGTCCGACACGCGGTCGGTGCCGCCGCGGTCGGCGCCGCCGCGGTCGGCTCCGGTGGCTTGCTCGTGCTGACCCCACGCTACCGGGCGTCCGCCCACGTCGTCGGCCTGGCGCTCGGGACTGGCGGCGCAGTCGAACGTGTCGCAAAGATCGCGAGGCTCCCCGAGGACGTGTCCCTCAAACACGAGGCTATGGTGCTCGAGGCGCTTGGTCGAGCGCGCGGAGCGTCCGGATCCGGTCCGGCGTTGCTCGACGCGCCCGGGCTGACGACGGCGGTCGGCGAAGACCCGTGGCCGATCCTTATCGAGACTGGCCTCGACGGCGAACCGCTGGACCCCGCCGCCGTGCGCGCGGACCGGGCCCGGGCGGTGGCCGACATCGAGCGTTGGCTGGCCGGGTTGCCGGTCGGAGACGCCGCCGCGCGCTTGCTCGGCGCGGGCCCCCGCATCGAGTCGGCGCTCGCGTCCGTTGAGCGACTGGCGGACGGGTCGGCGGACGGGCGGCGGCTCGGCGACCTCGTCGAACGGAGTCGGCCGCTCATCGCGACCCTCGCGTCGGCGTGGCTGCCGCGAGTCTTCGAGCACGGGGACGCGGCTCACCCCAACCTGCTCCGCTTGGCCGACGGCCGGATCGGCGCCGTGGACTGGGAACGCGGCGAGCCCGATGGCCTGCCACTCCACGACCTGACGATCGCACTCGCCTATGTCGCCGCCGCGGCATGCGACGCCACCTCGGTGCCAGATCAGGCCGCGGCGTTCAGGGATGCGATGACCGGCGACGATCCGTGGGCGGTCGAGGCCCTCGATCGGGCCGCCGACCTGATCGGCTGTGATCCCATCCTGCGCCCGGCCCTCGTCGTCGCCGCGTGGATCCGATCTGCGGGCTGGCTCGCGGATCGCCTGGCCGGGCCTGGGGACGGCACCAACGCGGGCACCGTCGGCGACGAGCGGCAGCCCGCGGCGGGCGTCACGACTTGGCTCGCGGGGGACCGCTCGGTGGCGTTGTGGGCCGTCGCGCTTGAGCTCGCAGGCGCGGCCTGATCCATGCGGATCCTGTACGTCACCGCCGACCTCCCGTGGCCGCTCACCAGCGGCTACCTTCGTCACTACCACTTCATCCGGGCGCTCAGCGCCGACCACGACATCACGCTGCTGTCGTTGCGCGCTCCGGGCCACGGGCCGGCCGACATCGCGGCGCTCGAGCCATACACGGAGGCGATCATCACCGAACCATCCGCCCGTGGGCACCGCCCGCTGCCGCTCAAGGTGCGCGATCGGCTCCGCATCGTTGCGGCCGGTGGGGATGTGGCCGCCGCCCGACTGGGCGCCAGGGGCGCCCGGCTTGCGGCGGAGAGGCCCTTCGACGTGCTGCTGCTCAGCGGTAAACGCACCATGCCAGTGCTGGGAGCTCTGCCAGAGATGCCCATCGTCGCTGACCTGTGCGACGCCACCTCCAGCCGGATCCGCCGCCAGATGCGGCATGTGAGCATCGCCCGGCTGCCGGGCCTCGCGCTCGAATACGTCGAGGTGCGCCGCGTTGAGCGTCGCCTCATGCGCCGCGCCCGGCACGCGCTGTTCGCCTCCGCCCGGGACCGGGCCGCCGTGGCCACCGCGAGCGATTCCGACCGGGCCCGGTTCGCCCCCGCCTCGGTCGTACCCAACGGCGTCGATCTCGACCTGTGGCGACGCGGCAACCGTGCCCTGGGGCGGGACGAGATCGTGCTGACCGGCGCGATGGACTACCCGCCGAACGTCGACGCGGCGATCTATCTCGTGGACGCCATCCTTCCTCGGGTCCAGGCCGTCGTCCCGACGGCGCACGTCTCGATCGTGGGGCGCGACCCGGCACCGAGCGTCAAGGCGCTCGCCGGGCGCCCCGGCGTCACGGTCACGGGGTTCGTGGACGACGTGCGGCCGTACCTGGAGCGGGCTGCGGTATTCGCCGCACCCATCCGGTATGGCGCCGGCATCCAGAACAAGGTCCTTGAGGCGCTGGCCATGGAGGTCCCCGTCGTCGCCACGCCGCTGGCAGCGGAGGGGCTCCGGACTGAGGACGGCGATGTCCCGCCGGTCGACGTCGCTCGCGGTCCTGCCGAAGCTGCCGAGCGCATCCTCGCTCGGCTGCGCCTGGCCGCGCAAGGCGCCGAAGCCGATCCCGCGCTGCGCCGCTATGTCGCCGACCACTTCGACTGGGGGCGCAACGCCGACCGGCTCGCGGGCATCCTCGCTGACGCTGCCGAATCGGGGCGGGACCGACCGTGACGACCGTCGCCCTGATCGGTCCGGACGGCAGCGGCAAGACGACCGTCGCGCACGAGCTCGGTGCGGTCCTTGCGCGCCCCGTCCGCTACCTGTACATGGGCGTCAGCGTGGAATCCAGCAACGTCATGTTGCCCACCACTCGCCTCCTCCGACGTGCGAAACGGGCGTTGGGCGCGCCACCGGACACGGCTGGACCGCCGTCGCATTCGATGGCGCGGCCGCGCCCGCGGTCGCTGGTCCGGCGGGCGTTGGGCGCGGCGCGGGCCGCGCTCCGGCTCACGAATCGCTCCGCCGAGGAATGGTACCGCCAAGGAGTCGCCTGGCGCTGGCAACAGCAAGGCGCGATCGTCCTCTACGACCGTCACTTCTTCATCGACTACCACGCCTACGACGTGTCCGGCGAGCATCCCCGCTCGATCGAGCAGCGGCTGCACGGGCTACTTCTCGCACGCCTTCCAAGACCGGATCTTGTCATCTACCTTGACGCCCCGGCCGCCGTCCTGCTGGCGCGCAAGGGCGAGGGCACGATCGACGACCTCGAGCGGCGACGGGCGGAGTACCGGGCGATCGCGCCGCTTGTGCCCCGCTTCGTCGAGGTCGACGCGACCCAGTCCATCGATTCGGTCGTGCGTGAGGTCGCCGACCGGATCCGCGAGGTCGCGGGTGAACCCAGGAGGGACATCCGATGAACCGCGGTGGCCAGCGCATCCTGGTCACGGACGCGGGCCGTGGCAGCGCGGTCGCCTTCATCCGGTCCCTGGGACGGCGGGGTTGGCACGTGACGGCCGCCGACACCAACCGTGCGAGCCCAGGCTTCCGATCGCGCTACACCGCAGAACGCCTCGTCTACCCGGATCCAACCGAGCGCGCTGACGCCGCCGTCGAATCGATCCTCGCGGCAGCTCGGCGCGATGCGATCGACCTCGTCATCCCGATCACCGACGAGATCGGCCTGCCACTGGCGGCGGCGAGAGCACGGTTCGAGGGCGTGGCCCGCCTCGCTCTGCCGGACCCGGCGGCGATGGCGATCGCCCACGACAAGGCGCGGACCCTGGAGCTGGCGGAACGCCTGGGTGTGCCGATCCCGGCGACCATCGCCGTCACGACCGTGGACGATGCGGTCCGGGCTGCCGCCGATCTTGGCTGGCCGGTCGTGATCAAGCCCCAGTCCTCGCGCGAGCACCGCGAGGATGGGACGGTCGACGCGTTCACGGTGACCTACGCCGCGAACGTCTCGACCCTGCGATCCCGGATCGAGGCCCTCCAGGGCCGGACCGGCGTCCTGCTCCAGCGCTGGCGTCCAGGCGAGGGCTATGGCGTGGAGCTGCTCGTCGATCACGGCCGGCCGCTGGCCGCCTTCCAGCATAAGCGCCTGCGCGAGGTCCCCGTGACTGGTGGCGCCAGCGCGCTGCGTGAGAGCGTGCGCCTTGACCCGGTCCTCCTCGACCTGGCCACGCGGCTGTTGGCCGAGCTCGATTGGACCGGGCTGGCGATGGTCGAGTTCCGCCAGACAGAGGTCGGGCCCGAGCTGATGGAGATCAACGGTCGCGTCTGGGGCTCGTTGCCGCTCGCCGTCCGAGCGGGTATGGACTTCCCAGGGCGCCTGGCCGATCTGTTGCTTGACGGGCCGCCCGCGGCCGATGTGCCTCTCGCGACCGACTACCTGGTCGGCGTCCGGACGCGCAACCTGCGCCTCGACATCTCATGGATCGGCGCCGTGGCGACCGGGCGTCGTCGCTACCCGGATCTCCCCTGGCCGGGCCGGGCGGCCGCACTGACTGCGGCGTTGAGCCTCGTCGACCCACGTATCGGAGACGACCTGTTGGTCCGGGGGGACCTGGGGCCCGGGCTTGCCCAGATCGCGGCCATCG
>JANNHX010000213.1:0-19099 GCA_031404615.1 Chloroflexota bacterium | reverse complement strand
GCCGAGGCCGAGCTCCAGGCCCGCGGCCTCCGGGGCCAGGTCGTGGAGCTCCTGGCCGAAGCGGCGGCCGTCGCCGAGCGCGCGGGCGCGCGACCGCTCGCGGCCGCGGTGGCGACCCTCGCGGCGCGAGCCCGCATCGGGATGCCCCAGCGGTCAACGGCCGTCGCGACCACCGCCGCGACCACGATGGCCGATGCGCCCGCGTCCCCGCCGACAGCCGATCCCCACGCGGCCGTGAAGGCACTCGGACTGTCGACGCGGGAGGTGGAGGTCCTGGAGCTCGTGACCGAGGGCATGACGAACGGCGAGATCGCCGAGCGCCTGTTCATCACGCGCAAGACGGCCGCCGTGCATGTGACCCACATCCTCGACAAGCTCGGCGTGGCCAACCGCGTTGGCGCCGCGATGATCGGCGCCCGCGCGGGCCTCGGGAGTCTGGATCAGGAGGACAGCCGCGCCTCGGAGTAGACCTGGACCGGGATCAGGCCGTCCTCGCCGGGCACCCCGACGGAGATGTCCCGGATCGCCTTTCCCGACTCCGCGTTGCTCTGCGCAATCGACGTGATGCACGCGAGCAGCTGGCCGGGCTCATTGGTGAGCATGCAGTCGACGACCTCCACCAGCTGCGGCTCGTAGCGCGCCTCCTGGAGGACGCGCATCGCCTCGGCCTCCTGGCCTTCCTGGACGGCGAACGCGAACTGACCGCCGAACTCGACGTTGCTGCCCCCTGCGATCTCGATGTTGATCTCCGCCTCCGCGAGCACCCGAAGGAACTCCACAAGGTCCGCCGGCGAGTGCGCGGGCACGGTCCTGATCTGCAGATGCATGGGACGCCTCTCTCCTCGCGGCCGCGGCGCGGCCGCCTCCGTTGCGCACTCTACGCCGGTGCCACGCAGCGTCAATCACCGGCGGCTAGTGCCGCCCTCGCCGGCGGCCCGCGCCGCCCCCCTCGGCGCGGGTCCCCGATTCATGGCCTGCCGCCGGACCGGCGGACATGGCCCGGCGGCCGTCACGGCGCCGCGGTCGCCACGCCGCCAGGCGTGGACGGCGATGAGAGGCCGAGCAGGCGCGCGACCCTGTCCCGGAAGGGAACGGCATCGATGCTGCGGGCTCGTCGTGCCGATCCGGCCTCCCGGACCATCCGGTCACGCTCAGCCTGGCGCAGGTCCTCCGCGATCCGGAGCTTGGCCAGTTCGTACATCACGAGCGGGTGCGACATCTCTCGCCTCCTTGCCACCTTGGTCGGCCCGGTTGGGCTGCGGCCATCGTGGCGGGGCGCGATCGGCGTGCCATCGGGCGCCCATCCCATGGGTGCGCGACGCGTACCTCAACGCCCTCGGGTCGCCCGCATGGGCTGCCTTACACGCGCCTCGCCGGTGGGTAGGACCACAGGGGCATTGCAGCACGGCGGTGCTCGGTCCACCGTCACGTCATGGTCAGACCAGCCAGGACTGCTCGCGGTCGTGCCGGTCGTGCCGGTCGCGTAGGTCGCGTCGTGAGCGTGATCGTGGCGGTCATCGCGCTCGTCGTCGCCCGGCTGCTGGTCGCGCCGCTGCCGTCGGAACGGACGCTCACGTGGCAGGCGGGCTTCGGGCTTGACCCGGCGCAGGCCCATTCGAACGTGGTCCGGATCGAGGTCGAGCGTCCGTACTGCGCCCCGGATGGCGACGCCTGGATCGCGAAGCCGATCGTCACCTACACGCCACTGGCCGTGTTCATCACGGTCGAGATGGCCGGCACCTTCTACGTCCCGGGATGCACCGCCACCAGTCGCATCCCGGACGGTCGTCTGCCGCTCGTCGGCGGCTACCTGACCGGCACGTACCTCGACGTCCACCTGGGGCAGCCGCTCGGGGTCCGGGCGCTGTTCGATGGCGCCGGCCTGCTCCCGGAGCCGCGTCTCCCCCTTCGCTGACGGACTCGAGGCGCTCCGTCGCGCGCCTCAGCGCAGCCGGTGACCCGGTTGGAACTCCCCGCCCAGCCACCGGATGAAGAACATGGCGTGGCGGTGGTACGTATCGATCGTCTCCCGCGCCCGTCCGGCGGCCTCGATCACGCGCGCGTAGGCCGCAGCCTGGCGCGCGAGCTCGTCCGCGGTCACCGCATCGCGCGGCACGGGCCGGCCCGAACCGCCGGCTCCGCGCGGCCGGTACGCCCCTGTCCGCCAGTCCAGGAAGCGTCGCGCGTAGTCCCAATAGCTGTGGATCGCGTTCGGGCGCATGCCAGCGTCGCGACAGGCATGCTCGTAGCGGGCGAGCTCGGTGGCGAGACTGTCGTCATCCCACGGGCCAACCGGCGATGGGTAGACGGCGAGCCCCTCCGACACTCGGCGTCGCTCCACGAACGGGTTCTCGACGCGCACACCGCCGTAGGTGGCGCCGTCGGCCAGGTCCTCGGTGAGCAGCCGCGCGCAGCCGGCCGATGCCGCCGCGGCGACGATCAGGGCATCCCAGTACGAGAGTTGCCACTCGCGGCTGCCCGCGATCGCTACGACAACAAGGTCCGCGTCGGGGGCGACGACCGGCAGCTGGCACATCCGGCCGATCATCGCGCAAGCGACGTCCTCCGTGACCCGCCTGCCAAGCTTGCGCGTGACCGTGACGTAGAACTCCCCCAGGACCTGTGCCGACAGGACCAGCGAGCCTGCGGCCGCCGGATCGAGCACCGCACGTGCTTGCGCCTGCTTGGCTGGCTCGTCCGCGTCGACCGCGTAGACCCAGACGTTGGTGTCAACGAAGGATCGGTCGGTCATACAGGTCGTCGCGGGTCCAGGTGCGGCCCCCGTCCCCACTCCCGGCCACGGTCGCGTCCGCCAGCTCCAGGAAGCCCGCAAGCGCCGCCGCCGCCGGGTCCGGCCCGGCGTACCGCTCCAGGTACGCCGCGACCAGCGCGTTCACGGAGGTGCCGTGCTCGAGCGCGCGGACCCGCGCGCGCCGGATGACGTCGTCGCTGATCGTGATCGTGAGGTTCGCCATAATGTCACCAGTGTAGCACGGCACCCTGGGAGTCCGGACGGCCCTCGCCGTGCGCTTGACAGAGCCCCGATACAACCTTATGGTTGTATCCATGCAGACGGCGTCCCAACCCGATCTCATCTTCGCCGCCCTCGCGGATGCCACCCGGCGCGACATCGTCCTGCGCGCGCTGAGCGGCCACGAGGGTGTCGCCGAGCTTGCCGATCACTACCCGATGAGCTTCGCGGCCGTGCAGAAGCACGTGGCCGTGCTCGAGCGCGCGGGCCTGGTCAGCAAGCGACGCGTCGGCCGCAGGAAGGTCGTGCACACGGAGATCGTGGCCCTGCGGCTGGCACGCGGCCTGCTGGATCACTACGAGGCGTTGTGGCGTGGCCGGATCGACCGGATGACGGACCTCATCGCCACCAGCAAGGAGACCCGGGCATGACCGTGACCGCAGTCCGCAAGGACCCCGCGACGCTGACGATGAACCTGACCGCCGAGTTCGATGCCACGCCGGAGCGCGTCTGGCAGCTCTGGGCGGACCCGCGCCAGCTCGAGCGCTGGTGGGGGCCGCCTACCTACCCCGCCACGTTCACGCGCCACGACCTCACGCCCGGCAGCCGGGTCGAGTACCACATGACCGGTCCCAGCGGCGACCAGCCGCGAGGCTACTGGGACGTCGTCGAAGTGGATCCGCCGCGCCGCCTCGTCTTCCAGGACGGCTTCGCGCACGACGACGGGACGCCGAACGACGACTTCCCGCGCAACGAAAGCCGGGTGTCCATCGAGCCGATCGACGACCGTCGCAGCCGGATGTCGATCGAGAGCCGCTTCCCGAGCACGGAGGCCATGGAACAGGTCCTGGCCATGGGCATGGAGGAGGGGCTCACCCAGGCCGTCGGCCAGATCGACGCCATCCTCGCCGAAGACGCCGTCAAGTCCGCGTAGCGCACGTCCACCGACAGGAGCGTCCTTGATGACCACGATGACCGAGCCAACCACCCGCACCCTCGACGCCGACGGCGCCACCATCACGTACGACGTCCGGGGGGCCGAGACCGACGAGCCGGCGCTGCTGATGATCGGGTCGCCGATGGGCGCCGGCGGGTTCGCGACACTGGCGAGCCACTTCCCCGACCGCACCGTGGTGACCTACGACCCCCGCGGGGTCGAGCGCAGCACGAAGGGCGACCCGGCAACGGAGTCGACCCCGGAGCAGCATGCCGACGACCTCCACCGGATCATCGAGGCCCTCGGGGCGGTGCCGGTCGACCTGTTCGCGAGCAGCGGCGGCGCCGTGAATGCGCTGGCGCTGGTCGCCGCCCATCCCAACGACGTCCGCACGCTCGTGGCCCACGAGCCGCCGCTCGCGGCGATCGTGCCCGACAGGGAGGCCGCGCTGGCCGCCACCAGGGCCCTCGCGGAGGCATACCGGCGGGACGGGTACGGGGCCGGCATGGCACGGTTCATCGCCATCGTCGGCCACGAGGGCCTGTTCACGGCCGGGGACGCGGCGGCACCCGGTCCTGACCCTGCCATGTTCGGCCTGCCGGCCGAGGATGATGGCAACCGGACCGATCCCCTCCTCTTCCAGAACATCATCACGTGCACCCACTACGAGCCCGACTTCGACGCCCTGCGCGCCGCCCCGACCCGGATCGTGCTCGCGGCCGGGGTGGAGTCGGCGGGCCAGCTGGCACACCGCGGCGCCGAAGCGGCCGCGGAGCGGCTGGGTCGCGAGGCCGTGCCGTTCCCCGGCGACCACGGCGGGTTCTTCGGCGGCGAGTACGGCCAGGCGGGCGAGCCCGATGCCTTCGCCGCGAAGCTGCGCGAGGTCCTGGTCGAGGCCTGACCGGCGTCATCCCCCGCGCGACCCCAGCCATCTCCGCCCGCGCATCCCGACGCTCGGTGCCCGCGCATCCCCGTGTCCTCGCGTCGAACCCAGTGTCGCGTTCCCGGGGGCGCTCGCGGTCCGCGGGCGCTCAACCGCGTGCTGCCAGCGATGCGAGCCACACGGGCGGTCTACCCCCAGGGCGACGGCAGGTGCGTCAGCGGCTCGCGGTCGGGGAGCACGTCGGTCTGGAGGGCGGGATCGGCGGCCACCACGTAGCGTTCCTCGAGGCCCAGCTCCCGCAGGACGACGTTGCGCCCCTGGGCGATCCCCGTCGCCTTGTAGAAGGCGACCGTCCGGTTGAACCCCTGCCGGCCGAAGCCACAGTCGGAGGAAAGGATCAGCTTGTCCGCCGGGATGACCTCCAGTGCGCGCCGGATCCGCCCGCCACGGCCACCTCGGGGGTGGCTGCGCGGTCGATGGCCCTTGTGCGTTCCCCGCGAAGCGCGCACCGTGGGTAGCGCCAACGTCCCCATCCTGAGGCTGCCCATGTTCACGATCCCGTCACGCCAGGCGCCGAGCCAGTCGGTCGACGACGTGCTCACCGACCTCGGCCGCCCACTCGGTCCGCCGGTGCCGGTCATCACGGTCACCCGGGGTGTCGATCCGAGGGCTCGCCGCGACCCCGCCGCGCTCGACGATGCGTCGCCGTACTTCGCCACCTCGTCCGAGTCGCCGCGCACGCCCTGATCGCGGGCAAACGCCGCGCTCGCTAGCGCCCCGCCGGCACCTCGATCCGTATCCGCGCGTCCACGACCATCGCGCCGTGTGACAGCACGATCACCGGGTTGAGGTCCATCTCCACGATCTGCGGGTGCGCCTCGACCATCGCGCTCACGCGAAGCAGCACGTCCTCGAGCGCGGGAACGTCCGTCGGCGGCCCGACACGTGGAGCCTCGAGTGACGGATAGGCCGCCAGGGATCGCACCATCTCGCCGGCGTCACGATCCGTCAGCGGCGTGATGCGCACGCCGACGTCACGGAGCTGCGCCACCTCTGTGCCACCGGCGCCGCACGCGATGACGGGGCCGAACAGGCGGTCGTGGACGACGCCCACCAGCATCTCGACGCCGACGGGAGCCATGCGCTGGACGAGGAAGTGCCGGAGCTCGTGGCCGGCCAGGGCCAGGGCCTCCCCCATCGCGTGAGCTGCGGACCGCACGGCCTCCTCGCCCTCGAGGCCCAGGAGCACGGCACCGGCCCCGACCTTGCGGACGATCCCGGGAGCCACCGCCTTCAGCGCGACAGGCCCGCCCAGCTCGGCGGCGGCGACCCCCGCGGCCTCCGGCGTGTCGGCCATGCGCCACTCGGCGATCGGGATCCCGTAGCAGCCGAGGAGGGCCGCGACCTCGTCGGGCGCGAGCCAGCGGCTCAGCTCTCCCTGCGGCTGCCCGAGGCTCAATGGCCCGGCGACCGCCCCGCGAACCGGGACTGACGCGCCCTCGATCGTGGCCAGGGCCGCCGCGATGACCGCGGTCGCCTCGTCGCCGCGGACATCGGGGAACGTCGGCACGGTGCCCGGCGAGGCGTTGCGCCACTCGGCGTAGCGCACCGCGTGGCCAAGCGCCCGCGCGGCCTCCTCCGGGTAGCTGTAGGCCGGGATCCGCGTCGTCTCGCCCCGGAGCTCGGCCGGACCGCCCTCGGCGGCCATGAACACGGCGAGCACTGGGATCCTGCGCTCCAGCCCGGCGGCAGCGTCGCGGATGGCGGCCGCCACGGCCTCCGTGCCGCCACCGAGCGGCGGCACGAACAGCACGATGACCGCATGGATACCGTCGCAGCCCGCGAGGATCTCGATCGCTCGCCCGTAGGCCTCGGGCGACGCGTCGATCGTGTCGATGGGGTTGTCGAGCGTGGCCTCCGGAGGGAGCAGCCCGGCGAGGGCACGCCGCACCTCCTCGGGAATCGGCGGCACCTCGAGGCCGGCGGCCTCGCACGCGTCGGCCGCCAGGACCCCGGGGCCGCCGCCGTTGGTGAGGATCGCGACGCCGCGCCCCTCGGGGAGCGGCTGGTTCGCCAGCAGGGCGGCCACGTCGAAGAACTCGCCCAGCGTGTCCGTGCGCACGACGCCGGCCTGGCGGAACAGGGCCTCTACGGTCACGTCCGAGGCGCCGATCCGGACCCCCGTGTGCGAGGTCGTGGCGCGCGCGCCCGCCGCGGATCGGCCGCTCTTGACCGCGATGATCGGCTTCGACCGCCCGACCCGCCGGGCGATCCGGCTGAACTTGCGGGGGTTGCCGAGCGACTCGAGATAGAGCGCGATGACCGAGGTGGTCGGATCCGACTCCCAGTACTGCAGGAAGTCGTTGCCCGAGAGGTCCGCCTTGTTGCCGATCGAGATGAAGCTCGAGAGCCCAAGCCCGAACCGGTTCGCATGCCCGATGATCGCGAGGCCCAGGGCGCCGCTCTGGGACAGGAAGCCCACCCGCCCGAACGGGGGTGCGCTGGGGCCGTAGGTCGCGTTCAGCCGGACGTCGGCCGCGAGGTTGATCACGCCCATGCAGTTGGGTCCGACGAGCCGCATCCCCGCCCCACGGCACGCGGCGACGAGCTCGCGCTGGCGGGCGGCGCCATCGGGGCCGGTCTCCGCGAACCCGTTGGAGGCGACGATCACGCTGCGGACACCCTTCGCGGCGCACTCGCGCACGACCTCGACCACCAAGGCGACCGGCGTCGCGACGATCGCGAGGTCGACCGGCCCGGGGATCGCGAGCACCGACCGGTAGGCGGCGACCGACTGGACGACGTCGGCGTTGGGGTTGACCGGGTACACCGGCCCGGCGAACCCCGCCGCGAGCAGGTTGTGGAAGAGCTCGCCGCCCACGGTCCCCCGCCGCCGCGACGCGCCGATCACCGCGACCGACCCCGGGTGGAGCAGTGCGCCGACGGCAGCGGCGGCGGCGGCCTGCTCGCGGCGCTCGAAGCGCAGGCGGGCCTCGCCGGTGAGCTCCGTCGGGAACTCGACCATGAGCTCCCCGGGCTCGGCGTGGAGGCGCAACGGGAACCCCGACGCGCGGAACACGTCGAGCATCCCCGTGTTCTCCGGCAGGACCTCCGCGAGGAAGGTCGTGATGCCGGCCTCGTTCGCGCGCCGGGCGAGCTCTTCGAGCAGGAGCGTGGCGACCCCGCGGCCCTGGTGCTCCTCCTTGACCACGAACGCGACCTCGGCGCTGTCGGGGCCCGAGCGGTCGTAGCTGCCGTTGCCGATGATCGTCCCGCGCGCTCCGTCCGCGTCCAGCCCGGTCTCCGCGACCAGCGATACGTCATCCGAGCGCTCCGGCACGGCCCACCGGTGGGCCCTCGCCTCCAGGTTGGGTCGAAGCGTCGCGAACCGCAGGCGGCGGGTCTCATCGCCCAGGCTCTCGAGGAACGTGAGCAGCGCGGGCTCGTCGGCCGGCTCCGCGTCGCGGACGAAGATCGCCGACCCGTCGCGCAGGATGGTGTCGCGGGCCCGATCGCGCGAGGTGGCGGTGACCCGTCGATCCACGTCCGACTCCCCGTGCTACTGTCGCCCCGATCCGCGTCCCTCGCGGCACGCCGCGATGGTAGCGCGGCGGCGTGCCTGCCCACCGAGACGCCCATCCCGATGTCGACCCCCGGACCGGTCCCCTCCCCTGCCGCGCCGACTGACGCGCACGCCCAGCCGCTCGTCGTGTACGGCGAGGCGAGCCACGCCTACGACTTCGGTGACGCGCATCCGTTCACGCCGCGCCGGTTCGGGCCCGGGATGGATCTCCTCCGGTCCCTGGGCGCGACGAACATCAGCCCGCCGACCCCGGTCTCCGACGTCGAGCTCGCGACGGTCCACCAGCGCGACTACATCGACCTCGTCCGCATGCTGTCCGACTACCCTGAGGCGGCGGCCGAATCCGGCTTCGACGACCGCGACACGCCGCCCTTCTACGGCATGCACGACGCGGCGGCGGGCGTCGTCGGCGGGACGGTTCACGCGATGGCCCGGATCCTCGCGGGCGACGTCGTGCACGCGTTCCACCCGGGCGGCGGGCTGCACCACGCCTTCCCCAGCCGCGCCGGCGGCTTCTGCGTCTACAACGACCTCGCGGTGGCCATCCGCTGCGCCCGCGACGCCGGGCACCGAATCCTCTACGTGGACATCGACGTGCACCACGGCGACGGTGTCGAGGCGATCTTCTGGGACGACCCGCTCGTCCAGACGCTCTCGTTCCACGAGACGGGCCTGACCCTGTTCCCGGGCTCGGGGTTCGTCGAGGACCGCGGCGGGCACGGCGCCGAGGGCAGCGCCGTCAACATCCCGCTCGAGGCCGGGACGTCGGACGCGTCGTGGCTCGCCGCCATCGAGCGCGTGGTGCCCGAGGTCGCAGCCGCGTTCCGGCCAACGCTGCTCGTCACGGCGCAGGGCTGCGACGGCCACGTGTTCGACCCGCTGTCGAACCTCGCCCTGACGACCATCGCGTTCCACCGGGCGGCGCGGCTGCTGGATGCCATCGCCCACCGCCATGCCGGCGGTCGGTGGCTCGCGACGGGTGCCGGCGGCTACGACGTCTACCGGGTGGTGCCGCGCTCCTGGGCCCTGATCTGGCTGGCCCAGGCGCACCGTGACGTCCCGCCGGAGACCCCCGCCGACTGGCGCGAGCGGTGGTCAGCCCTCGCGTCCCGCTACCGGCAGGGGCCACCGCCGGTGGAGCTCCTCGACCCGCCGGGCACCGCCCCCGACGAGGCACCCACGGTCGCCGAGCACAATCTCGCAACCGCCGAGCAGGCCCTGGAGCACACGCTCGCGGTGCTGGCGGCGCGACACGCTCCCGACGCGACGACGGGCGGGTAAGATCGCGCCAGCGGTCGAACGGAGCGTCCTGACGGCGAGTCAGGGTCGCAGGCTCCGGACTGGTCCAGGAGTTGTCGAACCGTGCGCGTCCTCCACGTTCCGAAGAACAGCCTGATGCTCTTCGCGGGGCTGGTGTGGTGTGCCGCAGGCGCGATGGTCTGCCTGATCGGGCTGCCGCTGGAGGTCCGCCTGGCGCCAGAGCGCCTGCTCCTGGTCCCGCTCGCGGTCGTGGTCTTCCTCGTGTTCTACCTGTTCGTCTTCTCCAGGCTCGTGCGCAAGCACACCCGCAGAATCCGGGCGAAGACGGAGGAGCGACTCCCCTTCTGGCACTTCTTCAGCGCGACATCGTGGGCGGTGATGGCCGTGATGGCGGGCGGCGGCATGGCGCTCCGCACTTCGCACGTGGCGCCCGACTGGGTGATCGCGTTCTTCTACAGCGGCCTCGGGGCGGCGCTGTTCGCCGGCGGCCTCCGGTTCCTGCGCGTCTTCGTGCGCAGGGACGTGCTCGCCCTCGCACCCGACGGCGCCTGACCGGTGGCCCGCGCCAGGCCGCCCGCAGGGGCTGACGTGTCGGCGTCTGTCGTCGTCGTGCCGGCCAACCAGGCCTCCGCCGAGGACCTCGCGACGATCTTCGGCCCCCGCGGCTACACGTCTTCGTGCCAGTGCCAGAAGTTCAAGTTCGGGAGCTGGGCGGAACGACACGCGACGACCGTCGTCGACCGCATGGCGCGACTCCAGGCACAGACGCACTGCGGGAATCCGGCCGCCCGCACGACCAGCGGGCTGGTCGCGTACCTCGACGGCGAGCCCGTCGGCTGGTGTGCCGTGGAGCCTCGAACGGCGTACGCGCGCCTGCGCATCACCCCGGTGCCATGGGCGGGCCGCGACGAGGACCGCGACGACGACGGCGTCTGGTCGGTCGTCTGCTTCGCCGTGCGCGCCGGATACCGCCGGCGGGGCATCAGCCGGGCGCTCGCGCGGGCCACCGTGGACTTCGCCCGGCAGCGCGGCGCTCGGGCCCTCGAGGGCTACCCGATGCTCACGGACCCCGGCCAGGAGGTCACCTGGGGCGAGCTCAACGTCGGCAGCCGGAGCATCTTCGCGGACGCCGGCTTCACGGAGGTGAGCCATCCGACGCTCCGGCGGGTCGTCATGCGGATCGACTTCTAGGGTTCCGCCGGCGGCGAACCCGCGCACGTCGGGCGCACGGGTGCGACGATCAGCGGCGTGAGGCGCCTCCTCGTCGTCGACTTCGCCAACCTCGCGCACCGCGCGTACTTCGCGGGTCGCGGCAATCCTGCGACCGCGCCCGACGGCCGGCCGGTCTTCCTCGTCGCGACGTTCCTGCGCATGGTCCTGGCGCGGATCCGCGACGAGCGGGCGACGCACGTCGCGCTCGCGTTCGAGAGCACGACTGGGTCCCGACGCCGCGAGCGGTATCCCGACTACAAGCCGCGCAAGCCCGGTGAGCCCGACGACCTCCTGCCGCAGCTCCGTGACGCCAACGTCGCCGCGGGCCGCCTCGGCTGGGCCCGCTATCGCGCCGAGGGCTGGGAGGCGGACGACGCGATGGCGGGGATCGCGGACGCCGCGCTGGCCGCCGGCTTCGACGAGGTGCTGCTGCTCACCGGTGACCACGACCTGCTCGGCGTCGTCCGCGAGCGGGTCAGCGTGCTGATGCCCAGGACCGGCGGGGTGTTCGAGCGGTTCGGTCCGGCCGAGGTCGAGGAGCGCAGCCCGTACCGGGTGACCCCCGACCGCGTCGCGGATGTCAAGGCGCTCCTCGGCGATTCGACGGATGGCTACGGCGGCGTGCGGGGCATCGGGCCGACGGCCGGGCCGGACCTGATCCGGCGCTTCGGGTCGCTGGCGGCCCTGTACGAGCGGATCGACGAGGTCGAGGCGGCGGGCGTGCGGAACCGGCTCATCGCCGGACGCGAGGATGCCTTCCGGTGCCTGGACCTCGCGACCCTGCGCCGCGGCGAGCCCCTCTCCCCTGCCTTCGACCCCGAGGCCGGGCTGGTGGGCTCGCACAATCCGGAGCGGGCGGCCGCCTGGCTCCGGGCGATGGGCCTGCCCGAGCTCATCCGCGCCCTGGCGGCCACTGCGCCTGCGGCTCCGGCGCCGGCGCGGGACAGCGTGGGTCCGGGCGACGTGACGCCCGCCTGACGCGGTCCCTGATCCACGTCGCGGCCGCGCCACCCCGCCAGCCGAGCCGGGGATCTACGCTCCCGCGCCGAGCCGCTCGGCCAGGGCGGCCATCGTCTCGTCCATCACCCGCTCGATCTCCCTGGCCTCCCCGCGCGGGTCCCGGATGCGGAGCATGAGGCTGACCCGGCTGCCGGTCTCACCAGCACCCTCGATGCGGATCGTCCCGCGATAGTCGGGGTGGCTCCCCCAGTCGACGGACTTGGACCACCGGTCGGACCGGAAGCGCGTGTCACCCTCCTCGTGCCGCCCACCGACCTCGGCGGTGACATGGAGCTCGGTCTTCTGCTGCCCGGGCTTGCGCCGGGCGCCGGTCATCGTCGACACGAACTCCGGCAGGTGCTTGGGATCCGACACGTAGTCGAAGGCGGTGTCCGGATTGACGGGAACCGTGATGGAGCGCTCGAAGTCCGGCATTGCCCGGATCCTCCCGCGTTCGAGCACCCGACGCCTCGAGGGAACGCATCGAGGGCCGACGGGGTTCGCTCGTCCAGCCTAACGGGCGCGGCAAGGGGCGGACGCGTCCCACGGCATGGCGGTCCGTCCTATCCTCCGACGCATGTGGTCAGACATCGTCCTCGAGCGCGGCACCGACGGCTCGATCTCCGACGCTTCCCGAGCCGGCCTGGTCGCCCGCAGTGACGCTGAGGTCGCCGCCGCGGTCGCATGGGTGGAGGCGCACGAGAACCTCGTGGCGTCGCTCGCGAGCGACCGCAGCCGCGACGACGAGGCCCGCGCGAGCTTCCGTGAGGCGCAGCGCGTTCGCGAGCTGCTGCGGATCCGCGCGTACTCCATCGAGACCGAGCGAACGTGGAACGCGCTCGACGCACAGGACCAGGGGCTGCTGCTCGGCCGAGCGGAGCTTGCCGGGCTGGGCCGGGACCCGGGCGTCGCACTTGCCGCCATCGGGACGGTCCTCAACCAGCTCGCCGTCGCGCGCCTGGTGGCGTTCGCGACCGAGACGAAGGGCGCCGAGGCGACCGTCGGCGAGGCGATGGTCGCGCTGCCGATCGGGTTCCAGCTCCAGGCGATCCGCGAGATCGGCGGCGACCTGCGGGTCCCGGGCGAGCTGCGCCGGATCCTCGCGAGCGTCGCCGCCTCGTCGGCCTAGCGCCGACCGCACCTACCGGCGATCCGCCCGGCGCTTCTCGACCTCGCCCTTGGGCATGGCGAGGATCCGTCCGCCGCACGCGCAGCGCTTCGCGGCCAGCTCGGCGCGGCTCAGCTTCGTCTTGAGACAGGCGCCGCAGACGGCCACCTCACCGATCTTCACGCCGCCACCCTACCGGGCCGCGGATCGCGACGCCAGCACCTGCAGCCGCGCCGGGGCCACGCCGGCATGGACACGGAGGCGCATGATTGATCCGGCCCCACCAGCCATCAGCCCAGAAGCCGGAGGTCTCACCCAGTGGACAAGAAGGCGAAGCAGCCCAAGAAGCCGAAAACGGCGACCGCGAAGGCGAAGGGGACGTCCAAGACGACCTAGCGCCGCTCGTCGAGGCCAACCACGGGGCGTGCGGGCGCCCCGCCTCCTCGACGAGGGGCGTCCACTCGGCCCAGTTTCGGCAGGGGTCCGGCACGGGCAGGTCCCGCTCTACCGGGCGGTTTTTCGCTGCGTCTGCATGCTTCCGGCACCTGTGCCTGTCGTGCCTGGCGGGCGACACTGGCCAGACTCCAGGAGTCGGTCCGTCGCAGCGGGCCCGCCACCCACGCCAGTCGCCTCGAGGCCCCGCCCCGTGCTCCATGCGCTGAACATCGATCCCGCCACCCACGCCCGCATGTGCCAGGCGGTCGATGCGGGCCACGTCCACGGCACCATGCCGTGCCACGCCCAGGCAACCGTCCACTGCCGCCGCAACGGCGAGGACGTCTGCGACCGCCACGAGAGCGGCCACGCGGCCCGGACCGGCTGCGGGCAGGGCGAGCACGAGCAGGTCCCGGTCCTCGTCCTGAGCGCCTAGACTCCCGCCTCGGGGACGGTCTGTCCCGGTCAGCACGCCGCGCGTCTACACTCGCGCCATGACGACCCGACGCGTGACCTGGCGGCGTTCCGACGAGATCGTCACGGACGAGTTGTGCACGATGACGATCCGTGACGGCGGCCTCTCGCTGATCGGCACGGTGCTGGGCGCAGACCGCGCCGGGACGCCGCTGCGGACTGAGTACCGCATCTTCGCGGACGGGAGCGGCCTCACGACCGCGGTCCACGTCCGCGATCTCCAGGGGTTCAGTCAGCGGACCGTCGCGCTCACGCGCGACGCGAAGGGCGCCTGGACCGTCGACGGGCTTCCGGACCGGGAGTTGAAGGGCTGCACGGACGTCGATCTCGGGTGCAGCCCGGCGACGAACACGCTGCCGATCCGGCGGCTTCGGCTGGGGATCGGGGTGTCGCACACGATCAAGGCGGCCTGGGTTCGGTTCCCGGACCTCGTCGTGCTCCCGGCGGCGCAGACGTACACGCGCCTCGACGAGTTCACGTACCGCTACGAGAGCGGCTCGTTCGATGCGGAGCTCGCCGTGGACGATGCGGGCCTCGTCACCAGCTACGCCGCCTGGCAACGGACGGGGGTCGGGATCGGCCCTGACGACACGGAGCCCCTCGACACCCACCGCTGATCCACGGGCGGCCGGCCGACACCGGCTGTGACCCGCTAGCGCTTCGGAGTGGCCTGCGGGCCCGCGGCCCCGGACGTCGCGGCTTCGGCGGCCTCCTCAGCCGCCCGACGTGCCTGGATCGCGGCGAGGTCCGCCTTCGCGCGCCGGTCGATGAACGGCACCAGGAACGGCGCCATGCACAGACCGGCCACGAGGAGTGGCACGAAGATCATGAGGACGCCGTCGGCCAAGCTGGGCGCGAGCGCCCGCAGCAGCCAGGCGCCTCCAAGATAGCCGACCAGCCCGGCGGGCAGTGACAGGACTGCCAGGATGACGGGCAGCTGCCGCCTCATCGGGTCATCGTCATGCCGCCGGCGCCTTGGGACGGGCGGCGGCTAGTAGCGGCGACGCGGGGTGGTCTCTTCCTTGCTCGGCTTCGGCTCACGGCCGGGGCGCGGCGGGCGCGGGAGGGTACCGGGAGCCATGTCGGGCTGGCGCGGCATCGGACCGCGGGCGTGCACGGCCGCGACCTCGCGGGCGAACTCAGCGGCGACGGGGGCCGGAATGCTGGCCTCCCAGGCGCGCTGGACCTCGACCATGCGGGCGGACTCCGCAGTGCGCCGCTCGCGCTCGCTCTTCGAATGCTTGGTCATCTTGCCTCGATCTGGTGCCGACCCGGGGTTCGGGGCGTGCGGGAAGGGTACGCGTCTTCGTTCTCGCGCGCGAACGCCGGCCCTGGGCAACTCGCCGGCACGCACGGGTCGGGCATGTGCGACCCCACCCGCGCACGTACCCTGTGCACCGTGCGGGTGCCCGCGAAGGTCGGGCGCGCAGGGACGGAGGGCTTTGCACGTGGCGACCGCCGAAGAGACCGGTCAGAAGGTCCAGCGGATCCTCGTCGGGGAGTTCAACGACGTCCGCCTGACGAAGGACGGCGGCTTCGCCGTGCCGCTCGGCAGCTCCACGGCGTTCGTCGAGCCGAAGGACTGGGCCGCGGACGCCGAGGGCAACCCTCGCTCGCTGGTGCGGATATGGGCGCCCCTGGGCCGCGACGTCCCGCCGACGCCCGAGCTGTTCAAGTGGGCGGCAACCGAGGGCCAGTCAAAGTGGTTTGGCAGCGTCACCGTCGTCGAGGGCGCCGAGGGCAAGAACGCGTTCGTGATGTTCGACCACGCCCTCCTCGGCGACTTCCTCGACCCGGCCGAGCTCATCAGCGCCGTCAACGCGATCATGTACACGGCCGACGAGCTGGACGAGATCGTCCACGACCGCTTCGGCGGCAAGCGGTACACCGACCCCGACTGATGGCCTACCGCGACCAGGTCCGTGACGAGGCGATCGCGGCCGCCAAGGCGTACTCGCACCCCGAGGTCGAGCCCCGGCACCTCCTCTGGGGCCTCCTCGAGGTGCTCGATGCCGCCGCACCCTCCACCGTCTCGCGGCCGGCCGTCCGCGCCCTGCTCGCCCCGCGTGGCAGCGCGACAGCCTCACCGGTCGTGCCCGCGTCCATCGAGGAGCGGCTGGCCAGGGTCACGGGCAGGGACACGGCCGTGACGCTCTGCGGCGAGCTCGCGCACGAGCTCCCGGGCACAGGCCCGGCTCCGGAGGCGACGACCGGCTCATCGACCGCAGCCGCGACCCAGTCCGCGGACCGGGCGACCGAGACGACACCCGCCGCCAGGCCCGCCGCCAAGGCCGACGCCGTCCCGGCGCTCCTCGCGGAGCTCGACGCGCTCGTCGGCTTGGGCGAAGCGAAGGCGTCCGTGCGGCGGCTCATCGCGGTCCAGCGCCTCAACGCTGAGCGGCGGGCCCAGGGCCTGCCCGAGGTGAGCGGGAGCCACCACGTCGTCTTCACCGGCCCGCCCGGAACGGGCAAGACCACCGTCGCGCGCCTGCTCGGCAAGCTCTACGGCGCGATCGGCGTCGTGAGCAAGGGGCACCTGGTGGAGGCCTCGCGCGCGGACCTCGTCGCGGGCTACGTCGGCCAGACGGCGCTCAAGGTGCAGGCCGTCGTGGAGAAGGCGCTCGGCGGCGTCCTGTTCATCGACGAGGCGTACGCGCTCGCACGGGGCGACAGCCAGGACTTCGGCGAGGAGGCCGTCGCCACGCTCGTCAAGCTGATGGAGGACCATCGCGACGACCTCGCGGTGATCGTCGCCGGCTATCCCGCGGAGATGCGGACGTTCATCGACTCCAACCCGGGCCTCCGCAGCCGGTTCACGCACTACGTGGACTTCCCCGACTACTCCGTGGACGAGCTGGTCCAGATCTTCGGCGCCATCGCGACGCAGGCGAAGGTCGACCTTGCGCCGGACGTCCACGAGGCGCTGCCGGGGCTCGTGGCGAAGGCGCAGGCGCGGGAGAACTTCGGCAACGCGCGCTGGGTTCGGTCCCTGTTCGAGCGCTCGTTCGCCAACATGGCGCAGCGCGCCGTCGCCGACGAGCAGATCGAGGCGGCAGAGCTCGGCCTCCTGGTGGCCGCGGACCTCCCGGCGCCGGATGACGACCGCTGGCCGGCGCGGCGGCGCATCGGGTTCCGGAACCCCGCCTAGGGGCCCCGTCACAATGGCGGGGTGCGGACAGCCTGGCCGAGGCGGAGCTCGTAGCAAGGGCTGAGCGGGTCGTCGCGGTAGGGTCCGAACGGCGCCGACGGGCGGAAGCCCAGCGACTCGTACAGCCCGATCGCCTCGCGCTGGTGGATGCCGGTCTCGAGGCGCAACACGGTGATGTCACGCTCACGGGCATGGTCGACCAGGGTCTCCAGGATCCGACGCCCGAACCCGGACCCGCGGTTGCCGGACCGCACGTACATGCGCTTGATCTCGCCGTACAGCCCGGCCGGATCGTCCACGATCAGGATCCCGCCACAGCCGATGGGGATGCCGTCCACGCGGAGCACGAAGACGTGCACGTCCTCGGCGATGAGCCGTTCCACGCTGAACCCGTGGCGACTCTCCGCCGGGTACAGGGCGGCCAGGTGCTCCTCGAGCTCCAGGATCAGCGCGGTCGCGTCCGGGCTGTCAGGGCGCACCTGTTCGACGGTGACGGCCATGCCCGGGATCGTGCCACGTTGGACCTGGGTTGCGCTCGCCCGCCCCGACACCCGACCATGCGCGCATGGCACACCCGTGGCCCCTGTTCGACCTGCGGATCCGCACCCCGCGCCTGGAGCTGCGGCTCCCGACGGACGACGACCTCCTCGCCCTTTCGGTCATCGCGCGCGCGGGCGTCCACGACCGGCCGGAGACGCCCTTCCTCGTCCCCTGGGACGAGCTCCCTTCACCGGCGTTCGAGCGCCAGTTCCTCACATTCTGGTGGCGCACGCGGGGCGCCTGGGCGCCCGACGACTGGACGCTCGGCCTCGCCGTGATCGCCGACGGGCGGCCCATCGGCATCCAGGACCTGACCGCTCGCGACTTCGCCCACCGGCGGTCCGTGCTCACGGGGAGCTGGCTGGGCCTCGCCCACCAGGGGCGCGGGTACGGGACGGAGATGCGCGCCGCGGTCCTGTGGCTCGCGTTCGAGGAGCTCGGCGCGCTCGTCGCCGAGTCCGGCTACGTCGACGGCAACGACGCCTCCGCGCGCGTGTCCGTGAAGCTCGGCTACCTCCCCAACGGTGAGCGCCTCGTCGCCCCGAAGGGGACGCCGGTCACGGAGCGCCTCGTCCGCGCAACGCCGGAGACCTGGCAGCGGGACTTCGTGCCGGTACGGATCGAGGGCCTCGATGCCTGCCGCGGGCTCTTCGGCGAGCGCGAGCTCCGCCCTGGTGAATGGGGCTCGGTGTAGGAACCATGGGGAGACGGGACCTCCGGATGGCGAGGACGGGACGCACGGACCGCACGCGGGGGTCGCGCGATCCCTATCGTCAGCGCCCATGAACGACGTCTGGGTCTGCGCGACCTGCAAGTCGATCAACCGTCAGCGCGACGACCGCTGCTACAGGTGCGTCGGGCGCCGCGACGCGGCCATGGCGCCGGAGGGTCCGAACCTCCGGGTCGCCGCGGCCGTGGCCAACCGCGCCGCGCGCGGCTACGCCTCGAGCATGCCGTACGCCATGATCGCGGCCGTCCTGATCCTGGCCGTCTCCGGTCTCGGGTTCGTGCTCATGATCCTCCAGCTCCAGACGATGCCCGCGATGCGCCAGGCCTTCGTCGATGCCCTCTCGACCGGCACCTCCGCGCCCCTCAACGCGTGGACGGTCGACCAGGCGCGGCTCGCCGTCCCGTCGCTCGTCCGGTCGATCCTGCTGCTGGTGGCGGTGCTGGCGTTCGGGCTGTGGCTCAGCCGCGTCGTGCTCAACATCCCGGCGCTCGGTGGCGGCACGCCGGGCTGGAGCCCCATGAAGGCCTTCTTCTACCCACTCATCCCGATCGTGAACATCATCAAGGTTCCGGGCATGCTCCAGGACGCACTCTACCGGCTCGATCCCACCGCCGGCGGCTTCTTCCTGGTGCTCGCGGCGTGGATCGGGTTCTTCGGCAGCTGGCTCGTGGGGCTGGTCGGCGGGTGGATCATCAGCGGCATGGCGATCAGATCGATCATGTCGGAGGGCACCCTCGCAGGGGCCGTGAACGTCTTCGGGTCGATGATCGACCAGCTCACGGTGCTCACGCTCGTCACCGAGTCGATGGTCGCCGTCGG
>JANNHX010000212.1:0-6628 GCA_031404615.1 Chloroflexota bacterium | reverse complement strand
GGCTGACGACGACGTGGCAGCCCGGAGGTCGACAGCATGAAGGTGTGCGTGCCAGTGACGGCGGCGGGTGAAGTGGACCCGCGGTGGGGTCGCGCGGAACGGGTCGCGGTCGCGCGCCTCGAGAGCGGGCGTATCGCGGCCTGGCAGGAGCTCGACGTCGCGTGGGATGCGCTCCACGACGTGGGGACCGAGGGCGGTCACCACGCGCGGGTCGCGCGGTTCCTGCGCGACCACGGCATCGAGGTCGTCGTCGCGGGCCACATGGGCCCGCCGATGGTCGAGATGCTGGGCAAGCTCCGGATCGTCGCGAAGCTCGGCGCCACCGGGGACGCCCGGCAGGCCGTCGAGGGCGTCGCGGGCCTGGAGGTCTAGCGCGGGCCCTCGTCAGGCCGGGCGGGCCTCGGCGCGGCGGGCGCGCACCAGCCGGGCGATGTCCTCGACCCCGGTGCCCGCGTTGTCGCTCCAGCGGTCCGCGCCCACCCAGACGGCCGTCTCCTCGCTCATCTGGCCGCCGCCGACGATGATCGGGAGGGTGCCCGCGGGCCCCAGCGCCTCGCGGACGGCCTCGATCGTCGTCCGCATCGCCGGGAACGAGGTCAGGAGCATGCCCGAGAGCCCCAGCACGTCCGGCGGGTCCGCCTCGATCGCGCGGACGATCTCGTCCGCCGGCACGTCCACGCCGAGGTCCGTCACGGCGTAGCCGAGCGAGCGCAGGAGCATCACCAGCAGGTTCTTGCCCAGGTCGTGGATGTCGCCTGCGACCGTGCAGACCAGGACCGTGCCCACGGGCGGCAGCGCCGTCCGCTGCCCGACGAGCGGCTCCAGGATCTCCATGGTCTCGCGGAAGATCTCGCCCGCCATGATCAGCCCGGCGATGTAGTAGGTGCCCTCGCGGTAGCGCTCGCCGACGACCGCGAGCCCCGCCTGGCAGTCGTCGATGATCGCGCCCGGGGCGTCGCCCGCGGCGAGTCGCTCGTGGACGCGCGCGAGCGCCCCGTCCTCCTCGAGGTCGGCGAGCAGCGTGACCAGGGTGTCCGTCATGACCGTGCCTCGAACCCGACCGTCGTCTCGAACCGCAGGAGGTCCGCCCGGCAGACGAACACGCCCCAGCTCAGCGGCCGGTCGTCGAAGCCGAAGAACTGGTGCTCGAGGAGGAAGGCGGCCTCGCCCGCGGCGGCCTGCAGGTGGTGTGCCTCATCGTCGCGCAGGACCGTCGCCTCGAGTACGAGCCGGCCGCGCTTGGGCCCGGAGTGGCCGCTGCCCTCGAACAGGTCCTGGAGGGCCGTGACACCCAGCTCCGCCTCGACGACCGGCCGACGCGGGTCGTAGGTGAGCCACTCCCTGTGGTACAGCAGCGGCCTGCGATCCCGCGACAGCAGGCGCCGGATCGAGATGACGCGGGTCCCCGGCGCCACCTCCAGCATCCGCGGCACGCGACCCGAGGCCGGCGCGATCCGCACCGCGAGCATCTTGACCGTGACCTCCGGGTCCGCGAGGAGCGCCCGGAACGAGGACAGGTCGAAGGCCGCCGTGGCGATGCTCGCGGCCTCCACGAACGTGCCACGGCCGGGCGTCGCGCTCACGGCGCGCTCGTCGATGAGGATCTTGATGGCGCGCCGGACGGTGACCGGGCTGAGCCCGTAGGCGCGCATGAGCTCGGCCTCGGTGGGGAGGCGGTCGCCGGCCTGGAACTCGCCCTCGGCGATCCGCTCGCGGAGGATCCGGGCCAGCTGCGCGTAGGCCGGTTCGAAGGAATCGCGCTCGATCCCCCGGGCCGCGGCAGCCAGCCGCCGTGCCCGCAGGTCCGTCACACCATCACCTCGCACTCCGGTCGTCACGATGCGTCGCCGCCGTCGCCGCCAGCGTCGCCATTCCAGGCGGGGTCCATGGGGCCGGATGGCCCCCGAATTCGGGGACACCGGAACCGTCGCACCCTCGATTGCAATGTTTATATATCGCAATCGCATCGGGCCCGCAACCGGAGGAGCATCTTGGCCGAGCCGAGCTTCGCGCCGTTCCCGTACGACCCAGCCCGCGTCAAGGTCATCGCGTGCGCGACGGTCATCGAGGAGATGGCGCCCCGGATGCCCGACACGATGGTGCGCGAGGTCCTGGACTTCGGCCTGCACTTCAGGCCGGGCGAGCTGACGGCGGCGCTCCAGGCGGCCATCGACGCGTCCCCGAACTTCGACGCCGTCCTGCTCGGGTACGGGATGTGCTCGCGCGGCGTGATCGGACTCGTGGCGACGCACTGCAAGGTCGTGATCCCGCGCGTCGACGACTGCATCGCGATCTTCCTGGGCTCCCGCGAGGAGTACGGGCGCCAGGTCGCCTCGGAGCCCGGTACCTACTACCTGACCAAGGGCTGGATCGAGGCCAGGGACGACCCGCTCCACGGCGAGCGCGAGCTGCGCGACCGCTGGGGCGAGGCCAAGGCGAACCGGATGATGCGGCTCATGCTCCGCAACTACACGCGCATCGCCTTCATCGACACCGGCGCCTACGACATCGACCACTACCGGGCCGTCGCGCGCGAGAACGCGGAGCGCTTCGACCTGCGGTTCGAGGAGATCGAGGGCTCGCCGTCCCTCGTCGAGAAGCTCCTCTACGGGCCGTGGGACGAGGAGTGCGTCGTCGTCGAGCGCGGTGAGACCGTGCGCTACGAACAGTTCATGAAGGACCCCACGGCGCCCCCGCCGCAGATGCCGGGGTTCGCGCGTGGCTGAGCGCTTCATCGTCGACTTCGAGCCGGCCGGGCGGCGCATCGACGTCGAGAATGGCACGCTGCTGGACGCCGCGCGCCAGGCGGGCATCGGGCTCGCGTCCGTGTGCGGCGGCGACGGGACCTGCGGTCGATGCCGGATCGTGGTCATGGATGGCGAGCTGCCCCCGCCGACCGACGCGGACCGCCGGGCGTTGTCGCGCAAGGAGATCGCCGCCGGGGAGCGGCTCGCCTGCAAGGTCCCGGTGGCGAGCAACATCAAGGTCAACGTGCCCAAGGCGTCCCTCATCGCGGACCAGCGCCTGCAGGTGCTCGGCCCGCACCGGGCGATCGCGGTCGACCCGGCCGTGCGCTCGTTGGCCGTCCAGGCCGAGCCGCCGTCCCTCCACGACGCCCGCTCCGACTTCGACCGCGTGGTCGCCACGGCGACGATCACCCACGGCACCCGCCGGCTGCACGCGGACCCCGTCGTGCTGAGCCAGCTCACGCCGCTCCTGCGCCGGACCGGCTGGGCGGTGACCCTCCTGGTCCGCGGCTCGGACGTGGTCGGGGTGCTGGAGCCCGGGCGTCACGCCGTCGGTCTCGCGGTGGACCTCGGCACGACGAAGATTGCTGGTTACCTCATCGACCTCGAGAGCGGCGAGGAGCTGGTGGGCGAGGGGGTGATGAACCCCCAGATCGCGTATGGCGAGGACGTCATCAGCCGGCTGGCGTACGCGGTCCGCCACCCCGGCGGCGCCGAGGAGCTGGCGGGTGTGGTCCGGCGCGGGATCGACGAGCTGGTCGGCGGCATGTGCGCGACGGCGGGCATCGAGCGCGACCAGGTCGCCGAGGGCTGCGTCGTGGGCAACACGGCGATGCACCACCTGCTCCTGGGCCTCCCGACGCGGCAGCTCGCCCAGGCGCCGTTCGTCGCCGCGACGTCCGCCCCCATGGACGTGCGGGCGCGTGACCTTGGCCTGCACATCGCACCGGACGCGCGGATCCACGTGCCGCCCAACATCGGCGGCTTCGTGGGCGCCGACCACACCGCGATGATCCTGGGCGCGGACCTCGACCGGGTCGACGCGGTCAAGGTGGGCGTGGACATCGGGACCAACACCGAGATCGTGCTGCGCCGCCCGTCGATGGACCACCTCGCCTGCACGTCGTGCGCGTCGGGGCCCGCCTTCGAGGGCGCGCACATCCGCGACGGCATGCGTGCCGCCGCCGGCGCCATCGAGGGCGTGGTCATGTTCGACGACGACCGAGCGCCCGAGATCCGCACGATCGGCGACGCCCCCGCGGTGGGGATCTGCGGGTCGGGGATCGTGGACGCCGTCAGCGAGCTGTACCGGACGGGGCGTATCGACCACCGCGGGAGGCTCCAGCGGTCCGCCCCGGGCGTCATCGAGGGCGAACGCGGGCTGGAAGTGATCCTGGCCTCCGCGGCCACGAGCGGGATCGGTCGCTCCGTCGCCATCACGCAGGGCGACGTCAACGAGATCCAGCTCGCCAAGGGCGCCATCGAGGTGGGGATCTCGATCCTGCTCGCCGCGACCGGCACGCCCCCCGAGTCCGTGGACGAGGTCGTCGTCGCCGGGGCCTTCGGCTCGTTCCTGAACCTCGACTCGGCGCTCGACATCGGGCTGCTGCCGCGCCTCCCGAACGCCGCCTACGTCCAGGTGGGCAACGCGGCCGGCACCGGCGCCAAGGCGACTCTCCTCTCGCTGCGCGAGCGCGCCCGGGCCCGCGACATCGCGCACGAGGCCGAGTACGTCGAGCTCACCACGTACCCCGGGTTCCAGACCCTGTTCGCCAGGTCGATGCTCTTCCCCCGGTCCTAGCGAGAGGCAGCCAGACGCATGTTCCAGATCATCGCCGAGAAGATCAACGGCACCCGCAAGTCCGTGGGCGCGGCCGTCGTGGCGCGTGACGCGGCGTTCATCGAGGATCTCGCGACCCGCCAGGCCGCGGCCGGCGCGACCTGGATCGACGTCAACGCCGGGACCAGCCCGCAGCGCGAGCCTGAGGACATGGTCTGGCTCATCAACACGGTCCAGGGCGTCACGGACCTGCCGCTGTCGATCGACACGGCCAACCCGAAGGCCCTCGCCGCAGCCCTCGCCACCGTGAACAAGGTCCCGCTCGTCAACTCCATCAGCGGCGAGAAGGCTCGCCTCGAGGGCGTCCTCCCGCAGGCGGCCGCGGCCGGCAGCCCGGTCGTGGCGCTTGCGCTCGACGACAACGGCATCCCCGGCACGACCGAGCAGCGGATGACCGTCATCCGCCGGCTCATCGACGCCACCCGCAGCGCGGGCATCCCCGACGAGCGCGTGTACGTGGACCCGCTCGTCATGACCATCTCCACGAACGTCCAGAGCGCCAACATCGCCATCGCGACGATGCGCGCCATCAAGACCGAGTTCCCTGTCGTCCACATGACCCAGGGGCTGTCCAATGTCTCGTTCGGGCTGCCGTCCCGAAGCCTCGTCAACCGGACCTACCTCACCCTCGCGGTCGAGGCGGGTCTCGACTGCGCGATCCTCGATCCGCTGGACCGCGAGCTCCGCGCGACGCTCCTCGCCACGGAGCTGCTCCTGGGCAAGGACCGCCACTGCCTTGCCTATACCCGCGCGTTCCGGGCCGGGCTCCTTGGCCCCGCCCCCATCAAGTCGCCCGCCTGACCGGTCGGAACCGGCCCCACGCTGGAGGAGAAGGGATGACCCAAGCACTGGTCGATGCCATCGCGGAGATGGAGGACGAAGAAGCCATCCGGCTTGCCAACGAGATGATCGAGAACGGCACGAGCCCGCTCGAGATCCTCGAGGCCTGCAAGAACGGCATGGCCATCGTCGGCGACCGCTTCGAGAAGGGCGAGTACTTCGTCCCGGAGCTGATCCTCGCGGGCGAGATGCTGCGCCAGATCAGTGACATCGTGAAGCCGCACCTTGCGGCCGGCGGCGACTCGCCCAAGCTGGGCAAGGTCCTGCTGGGCACGGTCAACGGCGACATCCACGACATCGGCAAGGACATCGTCCACTTCATGCTCGAGGTCAACGGCTTCGAGGTCCATGACCTGGGCGTGGACGTGCCGGTCACGACGTTCGTCGACGCGGTCAAGTCAGACCAGCCCGACGTCGTGGCGCTGTCCGGCTTCCTGACGCTTTCCTACGACGCGATGCGCGACACCGTCGCCGGGCTCAACGCCGCGGGCCTGCGCGACCAGGTCAAGATCATGATCGGCGGCGGGACCGTGGACGAGCAGGTCCGCGTCTTTGCCGGGGCCGACGCCTTCGGGCTGGACGCCATGTCGGCCGTCAACCTGGCCAAGGGCTGGACCGGAGCCAATTGAGATGAGCGAGACCACCACCACCTGGGTCAACCCCGACCTGTCCAAGACGCCCGAGGAGCTGCTCGTCGAGCGCTCCGCGCGCATGAAGACCGCCTACGCGATGCAGGTCCCGGACCGCATCCCGATCTCGATGAACATCGGCTACCTGTCCGCGGAGATGGGCGGCGTGAGCCACGCCGAGGTCTACCGCGATACCGCGCTCCAGACTCGCCTCATGGTCGAGGCTGCCGCGCGCTTCGGTCCCGACGAGTGCCTGGGCCCGTGGGGCGACCCGCGCCCGTCCCTCGCCCTCGGCGACCGGATGACCAGGTGGCCGGGCTGGTCGCTGCCCGACAGCTCGTCCTACCAGTTCGACGAGCACGAGTTCATGAAGCCGGAGGACTACCCGGCGTTCCTGGAGGACCCCTCAGACTGGGCGATCCGGACATACCTGCCGCGCGCCTTCAGCGAGCTGCAGGGCCTCGCGCTCCTGCCGCCGCTGGGCATGAGCCTGTTCGGCTACTACAACATCCTCAACATGCCCGTGCTGACGGCCCCTCCTGTGCAGCAGGCGTTCGAGGCCATCATCAAGG
>JANNHX010000211.1:0-3564 GCA_031404615.1 Chloroflexota bacterium | reverse complement strand
CTCGGGTCATGGTCTACGAGCAGAACATCGAGCGCACGACGAAGGCCGAGCTCTGGGCCCGTGGCGACAAGGTCCACCTGACCTGGTCCCCGGACCACACCTTCGTCGTCGAGGCCAACGGCGCCCCGGTCGACGAGACGGCCGAGTAGCGCGACTTTGGAGGAACAGCCGGTGGATCGCGAAACCCTCACCACCACCCCGATCACCCGTCGCCGGCTCCTCGCCGGCGGTGCGCTGACCGGTGTGGCCGTCTTCCTCGCCGCCTGCGGCACCAAGGGCACCGCTGCGACCCCAGCCGGGAGCGAGGCCCCCGCCGCCTCCGCCACCTCCGCCGCCCCCGGCGCGTCCGCGGCCCCGGTCGAGTCCGCGGCCGTCGCCCAGTCCCCCTCCGCCGAGGTCAACTGGGCCAACTGGACGTACTACATGGACGTCGACGAGAACGACCCCAACGTGTTCCCGTCCCTGGTCAAGTTCACCGACAACTACGGCACCAAGGTCAACTACTCCGAGGTCGTCAACGACAACGAGGAGTTCTTCGGCACGATCCAGCCGGCCCTCCAGGGTGGCGCGGACACGGGCTGGGACATCGTCACCCTCACGGACTGGATGGCCGCCAAGCTCATCCGTCTCGGCTGGGTCGAGACGTTCGATGTCGCCAACATGCCCAACTTCACGGCCAACCTCGTCGACACCTACCGCGGCGTCGACTGGGATCCCGAGGGAAACAGGCACGCCCCGTGGCAGTCCGGCATGACCGGCCTGGGCTACGACCCGGCGAAGACGGGCGAGCTCACCAGCCTCGCGGCGTTCTTCACGCCCGACGACCGCTGGAAGGGCAAGGTCGACTTCCTGTCCGAGATGCGTGACGCCATCGGCCTCACCATGCTCAAGCTGGGCCTCGACCCCGCCAAGCCCACCCGCGAGGACTGCGACAAGGCCGTTGCCGAGCTCATGGCGGCGCGTGACGCCAAGATCGTCCGGGCCTTCAAGGGCAACGAGTACGCGGAGGACCTCAAGTCCGGCAACGTCGTGCTCGCCATGGCCTGGTCCGGCGACATGATCCAGGTGCTGGCCGAGAAGCCGACCATGAAGTTCACCATCGCCGACGAGGGCGGCATGATCTGGACGGACAACAGCCTGATCCCGAAGGGCGCGGCGCACAAGTACACGGCAGAGCTCCTCATGGACTGGTACTACCAGCCCGAGATCGCGGCGCTGGTGACCGCTTACGTGAACTACATCTGCCCGGTGAAGGGCACGGCCGAGATCCTCAAGGCGGCGGATCCCGAGATGGCGAACAACCCGCTGATCTTCCCGTCGGCCGACATCGCGGCCAGGCTCCACATCTTCGGCGGCCTGACCGAGGAGGACGAGAGCTACTTCAACCAGCAGTTCGCCAAGGTGACCGGCAAGGGCTAAAGGCCGGCCTGCCATCGCCTCGAAGCCAGGAGGGGTCGGTCACGTCGATGGGGACCCTGCTCAAGCGCCATCGCTGGATCGCGCCGGTCGCCCTGCTGACGCCGGGCATCCTGTGGCTGCTCGTCTTCTACCTGTACCCGGCCGTCCAGATGTTCCAGACGAGCCTCTGGAGCGGGTCCCTTGAGAAGGGCTTCGAATTCTCGTTCTCCAACTACACGAACTACACCGAAGGGCTGGCTGAGTACGCCCCCATCTACCTCCGCTCGATCATGTACGCGGGTGCGGCGACGGTGCTCACCGCGCTCTTCGCCTACCCGCTCGCGTACACCATCGCCTTCAAGGGCGGGCGGTTCAAGAACCTCCTGCTGTTCCTGGTCGTGGCACCCTTCTTCACGAGCTTCCTGCTCCGGACGATCAGCTGGAAGATCCTGCTGAGCGACGAGTCGCCGATCCTCCAGGTGATCCACATGGTCCCGTTCGTGTCGGAGGACTTCCGCCTCCTCGCGACGCCGATCGCGGTCATCTCCGGCATCACCTATGGATTCCTGCCGTTCATGACGCTGCCGGTCTACGTCGCGCTCGAGAAGGTGGACTTCCGCCTCGTCGAGGCCGCGCGTGACCTGTACGCGGGTCCGTGGCGGCCGGGCGGGGCCATCGCCGGCTTCATCGTCGGCGGCGGGCTGGCCACGGTGCTGGGCATCGCCTTCGGCTGGGAGTGGTTCCTGACCGGCCTCGCCGGTGCCGTCGCCGGGGCCGTGATCGGATGGCTGTTCATCTCGGAGTCGTTCATCCGCGTGACGTTTCCGCTCTCCCTGCCGGGCGTCTTCGCCGGGTCGCTGCTCACGTTCATCCCGGCGATCGGCGACTACGTCAACGCCGAGATGCTGGGCAACCCGGACACGATGATGATCGGCAACGTGATCCAGAACAAGTTCCTGGCCCAGAACGACTACCCGGCCGCGGCCGCCCTCTCGTTCATGCTCATGGCGGGCGTGCTGGTCGTCATCGCTGTGTACGCCCGGATGCTCGGCACCGAGGAGCTCTCGGCCAGCGCGGGGCGGCTGTGATGGCCGCCGCGACCACCGTCCCCGTCGCGCCCGAGGTGCGCAAGCCCGGCTTCCGCCAGGTCGCGACGCGCTTCGTCGACCGCTGGGTCCTGATCGTCTACGCGCTGCTCGCGGTCGTGTACGTGCTGACCCCGGTCGCGATCATCATCCTGTTCAGCTTCAACGACCCGGCCGGGCGGAGCAACTTCACCTGGCAGGGCTTCACGCTCAAGTACTGGATGAACCCGCTCGGCGTGAACGGCCTGCCGGAGGCGGTGGGCCTCAGCCTCCTGATCGCGTTCCTCTCGACGCTGGTCGCCACGACCCTCGGCACCCTCGTCGCGATCGCGCTGGAGCGCTACCGGTTCAAGGGTCGCGCGGCGGTCAACTCGCTCATCTTCCTGCCGATGGCGACGCCCGAGATCATCATGGGCGCGTCGCTGCTGACGCTGTTCGTGTCGATCGGCGCGGCGCCGTTCTTCCCGCTCAACTTCGCGACGATCCTGATCGCGCACATCATGTTCAACATCAGCTTCGTCGTCGTGACGGTGCGGGCCAGGCTCGCCGGGTTCCCGCGCCACCTCGAGGAGGCGGCCTCGGACCTCTACGCGAACGAGTGGCAGACCTTCTGGCGGGTCACGTTTCCGCTCATCCTGCCCGGTGTCATCGCGGCCGCGCTGCTCGCGTTCAGCCTCTCGATCGACGACTTCGTCATCACCAACTTCACCGCCGGCAAGACGCAGACCTTCCCGATGTACATCTATGCCAAGTACCGCATCGGCATCCCCGTCCAGGTGAACGTCATCGGCACGATCATCTTCCTGGTCGCCGTGGGCGCCGTGCTGCTCACCACCATCTCCGGTCGCCGCCGCCGCTGAGGACCACCATGACCGCGACACGACTCACGGAGCACCCCGGCGCTCCCCTGCCCGACCGCTCCGTCGTGCCCCCGGTCTGGTCGCGCATCACGAACCTCGTCGTGGACCACGGCGAGGGCAGCTGGCTGGTCACCACGGACGGACCACGTAGCGCACCGGGCGCCCGTTGATCAGCACATCGCCACCGTGCATGAAGTCGCGCTTGATCACCCCGGCCACCA
>JANNHX010000210.1:0-3868 GCA_031404615.1 Chloroflexota bacterium | reverse complement strand
CCCCGAGATCGAAGAGCCGGAGCACTTCGGTACGAAAGGCGACGTGAACGCCGCGTTGGCCGTCGGAGCAGCCGCTGCAGTCACGAACGCCCCTGCGGCGAGGGCCGTTACCAGCCGTCGCTTGCTGAGGGATGGCACAAGTGCCTTCCTTTCTGTTTGGATGTGCACCGGGCTCGGCCCGGGCGATAGCGTCCAGTGGACGCCGCCAGCGTAAGTCGACAATCGCACTCAAATGTCACCGTGCGGAGAATTCACAGGATTTTCTCCGGTGGTCTTGGCGCCTGTTCGGGCTAGCGCTTCTTCTTGGCAACTGTGATCGTCACGAGCTTCGACGAGGCGGTGCTGGAAGCCCCGGCCCTGGTGGTCACGATCACCTTCGCTGCGAGCCTCTTGGACTTGCTGAGCAGCTTGCGGCCGGCACTCGAGAGCCGCACCGTGACGACGGCCTTGCCGCCTGCCGACACCCTCACCGAGGCCTTGCCGAGGACGATGACTCGCTTCTTCTTCGCCGCGGCGACGGCCTTGGCCGTCTGAAGCACCAGGGTGCCCTCGCACGCAGTCGCGCCGGCGGGGCATGTGAGCGGGATCTTCACGACGCCCTTGGCGTCGGCGCTGATCTTCGTCGCCGGGATGCCGGCGGCGGGGGCGGGGACGGACGGCGCGGACGGCGGTGGGCCCGACGGCGTCGCAACCGGGGCGGCGGTGACCGTCAGGCTGCGCGTGACGGTGCCCTTGGTGCCATCGCTGTCGGTGACGCGCAGACGCGCGTTGAAGGTGCCGGCGGCTGTGTAGGTCCGCGACGTGGTCGGGGCGGGCCCCGATACCTCGAATATGCCGTCGCCGTCGAGGTCCCACTCGTAGTTTGCGATCGTGCCGTCGGTATCGCTGGACCCTGAGCCATCGAACGTGACGGGCTGCCCTGCCACCGGTGCCGCTGGCGAGACACGCAGCGAGGCGGTGGGCAGCGCGCTCCCGACCTGGATCGTCGCGCTGACCTCACGCTGGCCGCCGTCACCGTCAGTGACGCGCAGCCGCACCGTGCGAGGCCCGCCGCTGTCGAACGTCTTGTTGACGACGGTTGTCGACCCGGGGCCGATCTCGTAGCTCGTGTCGCCGTCGAGGCTCCATTCGTACGTGAGGTTCGGAGCGCCTGTCGCGTCGGGATCGCTCGCTGTCGCGGTGAACGTCACCTGCTGGCCCTTGAGCGGGGAGAACGGGTCGGAAGCGATCGAAGCTGTCGGCAGTTGGTTCTCGAAACCGCAGCCGCTGCCGCCGGGGCCGAAGATGTACGCCCTCGCTACGGCCAGCGACGCATCAAGGCCCACGATCCGGTCACCCGAGGCGGCTATCGCCACGGGACGGTCGGCGAACTTGCAGTTCGAGAATGCGGCGTCCCCGCCCCAGACGCGCACGCGCTCTCCGGTCGCCTGATACTCGGCCAGACCGGACGGCGTGTTCACGTACGTCCCGCCGACCGAACCGAACGCTATGTCGGTGGCGTCGTCGCTCAGGAACTGGCCGCAGGGGAGGTCGGCGGTCGCGCCGGAGTTGTCGTGATCACAGCGCCAGGCGGCTGCGTCGGGGAAGTTGGCGACCCCGTCAGCGGTGTAACGGCGCAGCCGCGCCTTCTGGCCTTCGGCAGTGCCGGGCTTCGTCGCCCGGTCGAGCACCCAGACGTCGCCCGACGGCGCGACGGCGACCGCGATGATCGTGTCGCTGTCGAAGAGCGTGGCGTCGCCGCCGAAGCGCACGGGAGTGCCCGAGACCTGATGCGCGGCGCCGGCGCTGGTCAGCGCGCGAACCTGCGGCACACCCGCGGTGGTCAGGCCGGCGACGTAAACCTTGCCGTCGGGCGCGATCGCCACGTCGGTCGGGCTCTCCAGGCGTCCAGACCCCGTGAACTCCTGGGCGGCGAAGGCAGTTCCCGCTCCGGCGCTGGTGGCGGGGAAGCTGCGCATGCCGGCGGTCAGCTGCTGGCTGTCGCTGCCGGCGACGATCAGGCGGTCACGCACCGCTGGAGCGGGATCGACGGCCAGGCGGATGTTCGCGAACGGGACCGGGAACTCCGAGAACGAGTCGGTCAACTGCGAGACGACCTTGCCCAGCAGTGAGCCATCGGAAGCGAAGCGCTGCACGCGCAGCTCGAACAGCGCCTCACCCGTGATCGGATCGTCCCCGGCCGGGATCTGATCCGCGGCATAGACCTCAAGCGCCCCGCCATTCAGACGCGAATCCAGCGCACTCGGATTCGTCAGCTCACCAGGAGCCGTGCCCGGCGAGCCGCCGATCTGCGAGAGCTTGCCCCACTGCTCTGCGCCCAGCGCGGACGGCGCCGCGACGAGCGAGGTTGCCAGGATGGTCAGCAGTGCGCGCAAGAGGCGCGGACGACGAGTTGAAGACGACATGGAGCCTCCGGTCGGGAACGGATTCCCACCGTAGGCACGATCGCGGCGGGCGGCGATCGTGTTCACCAGATCACCACACGCTGGTCACAACCGGGCCGCAAATCGCGGCATGGCGATCACCAGATGTTCACCGGCCGTTCCCACCACGTTCACCCCGCGCGGCCATGGGGCCGGTTGACTATCCGGTGACACAACAGCCACATGGCGTTCACATCAATCATCCATTCGTCGATCGTGACCAAGGAGTAACAAGCAGGCCACCGGTCGGTAACAGTCAGGCCGTCGTGGCGGGCTTACGGTCCACGCCAGCGCCGGAGGGTTCGCAGCAAGGCGACCTCCCCGCGCTCTGGCCGACCACTCGCATCCACCAGGAGATCGATCGCTCGTCATGACCACGACGCCCTACAAGATCCAGGCCGAGCCGCAAACCGCTGGGCCTTTCGGCGGCCCTGCCGTCACCCGCCTCGGGACCGTCGCAGTCGTCGGGCTCGGATACGTCGGACTGCCGACCAGCGTCGCGCTGGCCTCCTGCGGTCGCCCCGTGATCGGCATCGACATCGACTCCCGCCGGATCGAAGAGATCCGCAGCGGGCAGCCCGATCTGGTCCCGGGCGACGAGGCCAAGCTGCTGAGCCTGCGCGGCGACGAGGGCCGGCTGAGCATGACGACCGAGGCCGGTGCGATGGCCGAAGCCGACGCCGTGCTGATCTGCGTCCCAACCCCGATCGACGCCAGTCATGAGCCCGACCTGCGGGCGCTACGCGCCGCGTGCGCGTCGGTGGTCGCACAGGCCCGGCCGGGTCAGACCCTCGTCCTGACGAGCACGTCCTACGTGGGTACGACCCGCGAGCTCCTGGTCGAGCCGCTCGCGGCCCGCGGCCTCACAGCGGGGATCGACCTTCATGTCGCGTTCGCCCCGGAGCGGATCGATCCAGGGAACGTCGCACACGGCCAGGAGGCGACGCCGCGCGTGGTCGGGGGCGTCACCGTCGCCTGCGCCGAGTCGGCGGCCGAGGTTCTGGGTGAGGTCGCGCCGCGAATCGCGATCGTCTCCTCGTGCGAGGCGGCAGAGCTCACGAAGCTCTACGAGAACACCTTCCGAGCCGTCAACATCGCGCTGGCCTTCGAGCTCGGCCAGATCGCCGACGAGTACGGCCTCGACACGGTCGAGGTGACCGACGCCGCCGCGACAAAGCCCTACGGCTACATGCCCTTCTACCCCGGTCCGGGCGTAGGTGGGCATTGCATCCCGTGCGATCCGCACTACCTGCTCTCACCGCTGCGTGAGCGCGGATTCGACGCGCCGCTGGTTCGCGGCGCGATGCAGACGATCGCCGAGCGCCCTGCGTTCGTGGTCGCCCGCGCGGGGCAGGGGCTCGCGGGGGGATGCCCGGGCGGTGGGGGTGGGCGCGGCCGGATCACCGGCGGGGCGGACAAGCCCGGGGGGCGCGGCGGGGGGGGGG
>JANNHX010000209.1:0-2754 GCA_031404615.1 Chloroflexota bacterium | reverse complement strand
GGATCCCGCGCCTGGGCATCGACCTCCAGGTCATGGAGGGTGACGGCGTGGACGCGCCGATGAACAAGGCGGCGCATTACCCGGGCACGGGGTGGCCGGACGGCGGGACCAACATCTACATCTACGGGCATGCCCAGGAAGGGATGTTCCTCTCGCTCTGGGATGCCAAGGTGGGCGACGAGGTGTTCCTGGACCTCAAGGACACGACCACGCGCCGGTATCTCGTGACGGAGGTGAAGCCCCAGGTCCCCTGGAACGCCCTCGAGTACCTGGCCCCGACGCCCACCGAGCGGCTCACGCTCCAGACGTCCACCTCCTACACGCCCACCGCGCCGCGCTTCGTCGTCATCGCGGAGCCGGCCCCGTGACCGAGCCGCACCGCCACCGACGCCGCCGGGGCCGCGGCGGGCGTCGCCGCTGGATCCTCGCGGGGATCGCAGCCATCCTGCTCCTCCTCATCGCCACGGGCGCCGCGCTGGCCGCCTTCCGCTACCTGCCGGCCGTGGATGAGGCCAGGAGCCTGCGTACGGACCTGGAGCGGATGGTTGACCGGGCGACGGAGGCCGGCCTCGGCCTGGACCGGCCGACGCTCACCGCCTTGGACGCGGATGCGGAGACCGCCCGGGCGAAGTTCGTCCGGCTCCAGGACCTGCTCACCGGTGATCCGCTCGTCGCGCTGGCACGCGTGCTGCCACCCTCGCATGACGCGGTCGCGGGGGCGGATGCCGTCGCCGCCGCAGGAGACGCCCTGCTGGACGCCGCGGACGCGGGCCTGGTCCTCGCGGACCGCTACGTGACCATCAAGGAGCGGCAGGCGACCGTGACCGCCGGGGCGGGGGAGGGGAGCGCACTGGCCCAGCTCGTGGAGCTCATGGCCACGGGACGCGACGATGTCGACCGCGCGCTCGCCGCCGTGGACCGGGCGACCGCCGCCCTCGCCGCGGCGCCAGCGGACCTGCCCGGGCCCCTCGCGCAGATCCGGGACCTCATCTCGGAGCGCCTGGGCGCCTATGGCCCCGTCCTGCGGGCCTACGGGGACGTTGACGACACACTCCCGGGCATCCTGGGCTGGGACGAGCCGAAGCGGTACCTGCTGCTGACCCAGAACCCGGCGGAGCTGCGGCCGACCGGGGGGTTCATCGGGAGCTTCGGGACCATCACGTTCGACAAGGGACGGATTACGGAGCGCGCGTTCCAGGCGATCGAGCTATTCGACCTCCCGCTGGACGATCCCTTCGTCACGCCGCCGCCAGCGCTGGAGCGGTACCTCCTCGGCACGATCTATCCCTGGCAGCTGGCCGATGCGAACTGGTCGCCGGACTTCCCCACGAGCGCGCTAGACGCCATGTCCCTGTACGACAACCAGGAAGGCCCGGGTCCCATCGACGGCGTCCTGGGCATCACCACCGACACGATCGACGAGCTGCTGGCAATCACCGGTCCCGTCACCGTGCCCGACTACGCCGTGACGATCGAGGCCGGCGAGACGATGCTCAAGGCGCTCCAGAACACGCGCGTGTCCACGGAACCCGGCACCAACCGGAAGGTCTTCCTGTCCGCCTTCGCGGACCGGCTGTTCGACGCCCTGCTCGCCCTGCCGCCGGGACGCTGGACGGACCTCGCTGCGCGCGGAGAGGCGTTCCGCGCCGGCCGACTCCTGCTCGCCTGGTTCGCGGACGAGGCTGCCCAGCGCGAGATGGAGCGGCTGGGCTTCGACGGCGCCATGCGCACCGAGCCCGGCGACTATGTGTATCCAGTGGACTCCAACGTCTCCCCCGCGTCCAAGCTCAACGCGGTGACGGACCGGGAGCTGGACCTGGACGTGCAGCTGGACACGGTGGGCAATGCGGTCAACGACCTCCGGGTGCACTGGACCAACCGCATCGAGTCGCCGGAGGCCGAGCCGTACAGGGTCTTGCCCGGCCTCGAGACGTTCACGACGCTCGGCATGTACTTCCGCCTGTACGTCCCAGAGCGGAGCCGCGTGGAGGCCGTCAGCGCCGGGACCACGTCGCAGATCACGGCTCCGGCCGACGTTGAGGATGAGCTCGGCCGGACGGTCATCGCCAACTACTTCCGCATCCCGCCCGGCGAGGCCAACCTGCGCTACCGCTGGACCAGCCCATACCCGGCGGACGTCGGCGAGGACGGGATCGCGACGTACCGCCTCACGATCCAGAAGCAGCCGGGCCTGCGACCGGGACCGCTGAAGCTGCGGATCTCGCTCCCGCCGGGCGCGACCCTCATCGACGCGAGCCCGGGTCTTGTCGTAGCGGGCACCACGGCGACCGTGGAGACCACCTTCGACCGCGACATCGTCGTGGTCGTCCGTTACCGCCCCGCCGTGGAGGCCCCGTGACGGCCACGCGGCAGCACCCTGTCTATACTCAGTCGGCGCGCCCCACCGGGGCGAGGAGCCGCACCCGGCCGGAGGACCACCGCTAGATGGACGCACGACGCTCGCTCACCGTCCTGCGCCGCTGGCTGTGGCTGATCATCGCCTCGGTGATGCTCGCCGGTGGAGCCGCCTTCCTCGTGAGCAGCGCCCTGACCAAGATGTACGAGAGCACGGTCACGCTCATCGTTGGCCAGTCCCTCCTGTCCGTGAGCCCGGACTATAACCAGCTCCTCGCCAGCCAGCGCCTCTCGCAGACGTACGCGGATCTCGTGACCACCGGGCCCCTGCTCGGCAGGGTCATCGACATCGCGGGCCTTGACGCCACACCGGAGGAGCTGCGCAAGCTCGTCAAGGCC
>JANNHX010000208.1:0-1925 GCA_031404615.1 Chloroflexota bacterium | reverse complement strand
CTCGACATGATGGCGATGAACGTCGAGTCGGCAGTGCGGCGGGACGCGATCCTGCGCGACATCGCCCGCCCCGAGCGCATCGACGGCCTCATCCTCGTCTCCATCGCGCCACACGAGGATGAGCTCACTCGGATCGCCGCGTCCGGCCTCCCCATGGTCCTCGTGGACGCACACCACCGACGGTTGCCGCGCGTCGTGACGGACGACGTCGGCGGCGGCCGGATCGCCGCACAGCACCTGCTGAACCTCGGGCACCGGCGGCTGGGGTTCATCGGCGACGTCCCGCGCCCGGGCTTCGGGTTCGCGTCGAGCCGCCTGCGCCTCCGGGGCGTGGAGCAGGCGTTGCGCGCCGAGGGCCTCGCGATGCGCGAGGAGGACATCGGGCTCGCGGAGCACGGCCGCGCCTCCGCGCGCCTGTCGGCCGCGGCCATCCTCTCGCGCCCCGATCGCCCGACCGCCATCGTCGCCGCGTCGGACACCGAGGCGATGGGCGTGCTCCAGGCCGCCGCCGAGCTCGGGCTGACGGTGCCCGGCGACCTGTCGGTGATCGGCTACGACGACATCGAGGCAGCCGACTTCATGGGCCTCACGACGGTCCGCCAGCCGCTGTTCGAGACGGGTGAGCGGGCGGTTCGAAGGCTCGTCGGCCGGATCGCGGGCACCGACGACCAGCCGCTGCGCGACGTGCTGCCGGTCACGCTCGTCCTCCGCCGCACGACCGGGGCCCCGACCGGCGCCTGACGCCGTGGCGCGGACCGGCTGGCGCCCGGCCGAGTCTCGTCTGGCGCCCCGGCGCTTGTCTCGAAGTGGTCGCGCTCGCCACCAGTTCGCGCGGCTACGCGTGGAGCCCGCGTGGGCGGTCACGGGGTCGCTGACGGGACCTCGATGGCGGTGCACTCCTGGGGCAGCCCGATGGCCCCGACAGCCTTCTCGGCGGCGGCCAGCAGTCGGGGTCGCGCTTCGATCGAGACCGGTGCTGCGGGTACGCCGAGCACGCCGACGAGGAGGTCGACTGCCTTCTGGGCCTCGTCGATCTCCCGCATCCGGTCCGCGAACCCAGGGCTCCCGGGCGGGTCGAGATGGCCTTCGAGATCGCCCGCCCAGCCTGCGAGCGCCATCGCATCCTGTCGGGTGATGTCCGCCTTCGCCGCGAAGTCAGCGGCGGCGAGCCCGTCCTCGGCCTCGCGGGCCGCAATGGAGGCGTGCGACAGGCCGGTCGCTGCGGCGAGCGCCCGCGCGGACTCGCACAGCTTCGCCATCGAGTCGCCGGGCTCGACCTCGCTCGTGATCCCACCGCAACCGGTCAAGGCAAGGACGGCACCGATCGCCCCAGCGGCCAGTCGTCCGTTCATCATGTCCCCCGGTTCGGCGTCCGAACCCCATCGTCCGCGCGACATGCGCCGACGTCAACGACCGAAGGTCACCCGGTCGCGCCCAGGATCACGTGAACCCGAGTTCGTTCACGGGCCCCGAGTCTCGCCTGGATCAAATCGCCGCACCGGGAGCGGGGCTCGAGCCGATTCCGGCGCGTTCAGGGCACCAGTCGTGCGGCAAGGGTCCCGAATTGATGCACAGCGGGATCGCGTGCGGCGCGCGCCGGTCTGTCGGCATGGGCCGGCCCTGCGCGCTCAGGACGGGCGAACGGGTCGACCCGTCCTGACAGGAACCGGTGGCTCGGGGTCCGGATCACGCTCGCCGGATGCGCTCCTGACCCAGCGGCGTGCGTAGGCTCGACCTGCCTCTCGCGATGTGTGAGGGTCGGACCGGCGGCCGGTGATCGCCATGTGCATCAGGATCGGCCCTTCCACGCAGGATCCGGGGCCAGAATCCCGGGGTTCGTCACGCGACCGACACCGACATCGAGTTCGAGAACGGCGAGTTCAAGGTCAAGGGCACCGACAAGAAGGTGCCGTTCGGCTCGGTCG
>JANNHX010000207.1:0-3245 GCA_031404615.1 Chloroflexota bacterium | reverse complement strand
CGCCCGCCTACCATCCGGCGATGGACGACCTCCGCGCCGCACTCCCGGGCTTCGATCCCGACGCGCCCCTCCCCTCGGCCCCCGAGCCGTGGGACTCCCTCCCGATGCCGGCCCTCCGCGAAGGACCGCCCTGGGCGATGGTTGAGATGATCGCCGCGGAACCCGCGCTGGCGGCGCGCATCGTGGGCCGGCTCGTGACGAGCGGCTCCGCGGCCGCGCTCGCGGCGGCCGTGCGTGAGGCGGGCGAGGCCGGCGCCCCTGTCGTCGTCACCGGCTGCGGCACCTCCGAGCACGGGGCGATGGCCGCGGCCGCGATCCTCCGCGAGGGCTGGCACGGTGCCGGCTTCGCGGGCTGGGGTCCGGTGAGCGTCCAGGCCTTCGAGCTGGCGCAGGACGCCCCGACCCGTGGCCTCGTGATCGGGATCAGCCACGAGGGCGGCACAACAGCGACGATCGCGGCGCTCGAGGCGGCCCGGTCGCGCGGCGCGCGGACGGCGCTCATCACGGGCTCGGCCGGGGCGCCCGCCTCGGCGGCGGCCGACATCGTCGTCGCCACGGCCGAGCTGGACCGCAGCTGGTGCCACACCGTCGGCTACACCTCGCCGATCGTGACCGCGACGGCCGTCACGGGCATCCTCGCCGGCGGGACGCCAAACCCCGATCGCCCGGGGCGCCGGCTCGCCGCGGGCATCGAGGCCGCGCACGCCGCCGGCCCCGACGGGTCACGCCCGGACGCCCGGATCGGTCGCGCCGTCGCCGCCGCGCGCCACCTCCTCGTCGTCGCGTCGGGCGTCGACCGGATCACGGCTCGCGAGCTGACGCTCAAGGTCGAGGAGGCGGCCTACGTCCCCTCCGCCATGCGCGACCTCGAGACCTTCCTCCACGGGCACCTGCCCGCGACGGGCCCCGAGACCGCGCTGGTCCTCGTGCTCCTCGAGCGCGGCAGCCTTGAGGCGAGGACGGCCCGGGCCCGCCAGGCGCTCAATGCGGCGGCGGCGACCGGCATCGCCTGTGCCGCGATCCTCGGCGCGGACGCCGCCGCCCGCATCCCGGAGGCGCTCACGCCGGCCGGCCGCGTCGTCGTCCCGGAGCAGGGCGACATGCCCAACGCTCCGGCCGCGCTCCTCGGCGGCGCGGGACCGTTGCAGCTCGTGACGCTCGAGGTGGCACACGCCCGGGGCACCAACCCCGACCCGACCCGATCCGCCGCGACGACCCCGTCTACCTGCGCGCCGCCGAGGTCGCCGACGCAGAGGCCTGACCCCGGGCCGCAGGCGATCCCCAGCGCGGGGCTAGGCGCCGATCAGCACCTCGCCGGCCAGGTCGATCAGGTCCAGGTCCCGCGCCAGGAAGTCCTGGAGCATCAGCCGCTCCACGCCCACGGCCTCGAAGTGCCTGACCACGTCGCGCGCCTGGTCGGGCGTGCCGTAGACCCAGCGCGGCTTGCGCGCAGCGAACCAATTCTCGGACTCGTCGTCCGCACCACCGAACGCGCCCATCAGCGCCGCGGAGCGGCGCGCGACCTCCGCCTCGTCGCGCCCGATGAGCAGCCCCGACATGACCGAGTGCGTGAGCGTCGAAGGGTCGCGCCCAGCGGCGACGAGCGCCGCGTCCAGCTCCGCGTACTTCGCGGCGGCTCCGTCGGGGCTCGTGGAGGACAGGTTGAACTCGTCGGCGTAGCGGGCCGCGATCCGGTACGAGCGTGGCGTCCCCTGCCCGCCCACGAGGATATTCGGGTGCCCGCCGTCCCGGCCGGCGAGGTCCCCGGGCTTCGGGGCGGAACAGGGCATCCTCCACGGCGAAGTGCTTGCCGATGAAGCTCCACCCGTCCGGCTCCTCCCAGAGCCCGTGGAGGATCTCGAGGGTCTCCTCCAGCATCTCCGCCCGCTCGCCGATCTCGGGAAACGGGAACCCGTGCCGCCGGTGCTCGTCCGCATGCCAGCCCGCGCCGAGGCCAACCTCGACGCGCCCACCGCTCAACTCGTCGGCGGTGAGGACGACCTTGGCGAGGTTGCCGGGCGACCGGAAGGTCACCGGCGAGACGAGCACCCCCAGCCTGATCCGCGACACGTCCCGCGCCAGCCCGGCGACCACCGTCCAGGCGTCCGTGGTGTGGCCGCCGGACTCGCCGGGGAAGCTCTCGTAGTGGTCAGAGCGGAACAGCGCCTCGAACCCGGCGGCCTCGGCCCGGCGCGCGACGGCCAGCTGGTCGTCGTAGGTCAGCCCCATCTGGGGCTCGATCATGAGGGCGAAGCGCACGCCGGATCCTCCGTGCGGAATGGACTGTTCGAGTTGACAGGATAGTTCGAGTCGCGTAGATACTACAGTTCATGCGAACCACGTTTATCCCCTCGGGGGCCGATGCCCGCCTCGCGGCGGCGGAGGATGCCGTCGCCGGCCTTGGCCGGGCGGTGGGGTCCCTTCGCTGTGCAGGCTCGCAGCGGCTGGTGCGGCTCGGGATCAGCATGACCCATTTCCACGTGCTCACGCTGCTTCGGCACCACGATGCGATGCCGATGGGTCGGCTGGCGGAGATCCTGGACGCCTCGCTGTCCAGCGCCACCGGGATCATCGACCGCATGGAGGAGCGCGGCCTCGTGGAGCGGGTGCGGGTCCCGGACGACCGCCGTGTCGTCCTCGTCCGGCCCACCCGGGCCGGGCTCGACCTCGTCGACCAGGCGGAGCTGGTCAGGAGCGACGTCATGCACGCCACGTTGACCAGGCTGTCGATCGAGCAGCTCGAGCGCCTGACCGCCGCCCTCGCCGACCTCGGTACCGCCCTCGACGCCGAGCTCTCGGCCGATCCCACCCGCTACGGCCCCGCCACCTTCTGCCCGCACGCGCGCTCCTGACGCGAAAGGAACCGACTTGGAAGCCAGGCCCACGGCGCACGACGACGCCCCGACGCACGGGTTCGGCGCGATGAACCTGTCCCACCGGACGAAGATGGAGATCCTCTTCGCCATCATGATGGGGCTGTTCCTCGGTGCGCTCGACCAGACGATCGTCGCGGTAGCCCTGCCCACCATCGTGACCGACCTCGGCGGCCAGGAGCTGCTGACCTGGACCATCACGATCTACCTGCTGACATCCACGATCACCGTGCCGTTCTACGGCAAGCTGTCCGACCTGTATGGCCGCAAGCCGATGATGATGATCGGCGTCACGATCTTCCTGATCGGTTCGGCGCTCTCGGGCCTGTCGCAGAACATGGCGATGCTGATCCTGTTCCGCGGGATCCAGGG
>JANNHX010000206.1:0-1968 GCA_031404615.1 Chloroflexota bacterium | reverse complement strand
CTTCTTGTGGAGGACCTTGGTGGCGACCGACGTCGCGAAACCCGGCCACCGCGCCAGCTCACCGATGAGGCTGGCAATCGCGTCGCGCTGACTCGGGGAGGTTGCCTCGAGCGCCACCGCCGGAAGCGTCGAGAGGTCGATCGACGGGCCGAGGTCCTGGATGCTCTTGTACGCCTTCCATCCGACACGGGAGTTGAGCAAGAGCGTCACGGCGAGGTCTTCCGGGACGATCCGGTCGTGCGGAGTGATCGGCGTCTGCTGGAGGCAGCTGCTCCGATCGTTTGCCCTTGCCGGACACGACGAGCTCGCCCGACCGCCAGTCGATGGCATCGAGCGTGAGCCCTGCCGCCTCGCCCGCCCGCAGCCCGAGACGCACGAGGAGGGTGATCACCGCGAAGTCGCGGCACCCGGTCGGGCGGCTCCGATCGCAGGCGGCGAGGAGGCGCTCGACCTCGACGCGGGTGAGCCCACGCGGCAGCGGGGCCAGACGCCAGGCGGCAATCCGGGGCACGCTCCCGGCGAGCGAGCGCGCCACGATCCCCTCGAGGTGGAGGAAGCCGAGCAGGGAGCGCAGGGTCGTCACGGTCAGCTTGGCCGAACCGCGTGGCTGGCTCGGACAGTGGGTGACCACGAAGGCGGTGACATCCGCGACGGTCAGGTCTTCGAGGGCGAGCCCGTCGGGCGTGGCCCGGCTCGCGAGAAACGGTCGGACTGCGGCCAGGTATCCGGATGCCGTCGCCGACCCCAGACTCCGTTCGACGACGAGGTACCGGCGGTACCGGGCGAGGAGCTGATCGATCGGCCCGTCCGGCTCAACCTCGGGCGCCTTGGGAACCACGCCGAGATCGCGAAGGTACTCGAGCAGCGGCCGAATCGCCTTGGCCGACGCGTACCGCGCGTGTCCGGCAGCCCGGCGGGCGAGGAACCGGTCGACCTCGGCAGGTGCGAGGGACCCCGGCTCGATCCCTTCGCGCTCGAGCCAGGCGTTCAGGTCGGCCATCAGCCGGAGCTGGAGGGTTGCTCCCGAGGCCCTGTACCCGACGCGCGCGAGCTCTGCAGCGTACCCGGCGGCGTACGGAGCAAGCGGGCCCCTGACGCGGACCTGACGTGGATCGTGCACGTGGCTCTCCTTCGTCGATGCGGAAGGAGAGCCTCTCAGCGCGCCAGGACTATGCCGATCTCACGAGGCCGGCCCACTCACGCAGCGGCCGGCTCGACACCCTTGGTCGGCATAATCGGGAGGTCGGCATATTGGACCCGGCAGCGCTGCCAGGCGGCGCCCGTGAACACCCGCGCGATCGCGCCCTTGAGGCCCTCGTGGGCGTCGCTGATCACGAGACGCACCCCGCCCAGGCCCCGGGCGCGGAGGCTGCGCAGGAACGCCGTCCAGAAGGCGCCGTCCTCGCTGTCGCCGACGCTGAGGCCCAGGACCTCCCGGTCGCCCGTGGCGGTCACCCCGGTCGCGATCACGATCGCCTTGCTGACCACGGACGCTCCCTCGTGCGCCTTGACGTACGTGGCGTCGAGGAACACGTACGGGAAGGCAACGTGCTCGAGGCGCCGCTCCCGGAAGGCACCGACGACCGCGTCGAGCTCGCCGCAGATCCGGCTGACCTCGCTCTTGCTGATCCCGGCGTCGATGCCCAGGGCCCGCACGAGGTCGTCGACCTTGCGGGTCGACACGCCGTGGACGTACGCCTCCATCACGACCGCCCACAGGGCGCGGTCGATCCGCCGCCGCGGCTCGAGCAGGCAGGGCAGGAAGGAGCCCTCGCGGAACTTGGGGATGTGGAGCTCGACATCGCCGGCCTTGGTCGAGAGGAGCCGGGTCCGGCTCCCGTTGCGGTGCGTCGTGCGGTCGTCGGTCCGCTCATACCGGCCGGCACCGATCGCCTGCGCGGCCTCGGCCTCGATGAGCTCCTGGAGCACGAGCGTCATCGCCTCGCGCATGACGTCGATCGAGCCGCC
>JANNHX010000205.1:0-8894 GCA_031404615.1 Chloroflexota bacterium | reverse complement strand
ATGAAGTGGGCCTGCGCGGACGCGCGCTCACCGGTGGAGATGCCGCGCCACTTGTGGGCGAACTCGGCCGGCGTGAGCTGCGGGTTGGTCGCCACGGTCCCCCTGGGTTCTCCCCTGTGGCGGGAGTGTAGCGATCCGTGGGCGGGTGGGAACCCGGCTACTTGCCTCGCAGCTGCCAGGACTTGCCCTCGGTCACCACGGACGGCGCGTAGACGATCTCCACGTCGTGCATGTCCGCGATCGTCCGGGCACCCAGCGCCGCCATCGACTGGCGCAGGGCACCCACCAGGTTCTGCGTGCCGTCCGTGACGTGCGACGGGCCGTTGAGGATCTGGTCCAGCGAGCCGGCGGTGCCCACCTTGATCCGCGTGCCGCGCGGCAGGACCGGCGACGGGGCGGCCATGCCCCAGTTCGTGCCCTTGCCGGGCGCCTCGGCGGCGCGCGCGAGCGGCGAGCCGAGCATCACGACGTCCGCGCCGGCCGCGATGGCCTTCGCGATGTCGCCGCCCCGCTTCATGCCGCCGTCGGCGACGACGGGGACGTAGCGACCGGTCTCGGCGAGGTACAGGTCCCGGGCCGCGGTGACGTCCGCGATGGCGGTGACCTGCGGGATGCCGATGCCGAGAACCTCGCGCGTCGTGCACGCGGCGCCCGGGCCCACGCCCACGAAGATCGCGGCGGCGCCCTGCTCCATGAGCTGGAACGCGGCCTCGGCATTGGTCGTGTTGCCGACCGCGACCGGGATCGGCATGAAGCGCGTGAACTCCTCGAGCGACAGCGGCTCGTAGCCGCTGGCGATGTGGCGGGCCGAGGAGACCTGCGACTGGACGAGGAACAGGTCCGCGCCGTGCTCGGCGCAGAACGGGCCGTACGTGCGGGCGATGCCGGGCGTGGCGGAGAACGCGGCCATGGAGCCCGCTGCGTGCAGCTCCTCGATGCGGCGGGCGATCAGCTCCTCGCGGATGGGCGCCTGGTACGCCTCGGCGAGGACGGTCTGCACCTCGCCGTCGGGGGCGGCGATGATCCGGTCGATGACCTCGGCCGGGTCCGCGTAGCGGAACTGGACGCCCTCGAGGTTGAGGATCGAGAGGCCGCCCAGACGGGCCAGCTCACCCGAGAGCCGGACGTCGGCCACGGCGTCCATGGCGGCGGCGATGACGGGGACCTCGAGGCGGATGCCGCAGAAGTCCTGGGCCAGCACGACGTCGGCCGGATCGACGGTATCGGTGCCGGGGGCGAGGGACACGTCCTCGAACCCGTAGGTGGGGCGGATCGTGTCCACCTTCGAGCGGAAGACCCGCCGGTTTGCCAGGGTCTCGGTCATCGCCCCGTCCTCACGCGCAATCTTCAGGTTCCTCCGTCGGCTTCGGCACAGTCTACCCGGCGGCCGGCCGGGTCCATACTCGTGGACAATCGCATGGTCTCGTACGAGGACCTGACGCCCGAACCCATCGTGCTGCCGCCGCGGGAGCCGGATCGTGGCTATGTCCGCCCGCCGATGGACGAGCAGACGTTCGTGCCGCAACGGTACTGAACCGGGGCGATGGGCTGGCGGGTCATCGGCGGGCCCCTCGTCAGGCGGTGGGTCGCCGGGCGATCCGCCGCCCCTCCGCATCGAGGCGGAACCAGGGCTCCAGCGCCGTGTCCAGGAGCATCTCCCTGACCCGCCGGACGGACTCGCCGTACGACGGCCAGATCGCGAGCCCTGGCGCCTCCGCGGCCGGGACCCAGCGCAGGCCGTCGTGCTCCCAGCTCTCGTGGGCCTCGGCGCCCGGGTGGACGCGGGCCGCGAAGATGGCCGAAACGACGACGGAGTCCGCGCCCTCGTCGTAGAACGGGGCGACCTGGTCCAGGTCGTAGAACGCCTCGATCTCCGCGGGCCCCAGCCCGGTCTCCTCGCGCACCTCGCGCATCGCGGCGGCCGGGATGCGCTCGCCGGGCTCCACGCCGCCGGTCACGCACTGCCACAGGCCCGGGAAGATCCGGTGCGGCGCACGGCGGATCAGCAGGATCTCGAGGCGCTCGGCGTCCGTGCGCGCGTCGTCGGGCGAGGCGGGCGGTGGCACGCGGAAGATCCAGCACTCGATGAGGTCTGGGCGCAGGCTCACGCGAGTGCCTCCTGGAGGAGGGACATCTGCTCAAGGTGCACCAGGTCGTGGGCACCGGGCCCGGCCCGTCGGCGGACCTCGCGGCGCACGGCGATCAGCGCCCCCTCGTCGATGGTGCGCCAGACCGCGACGACGTCGGGGGCATCGGCGGCGAGGGCCGCGATCCGGTCTACCAGGGCAGCACCTGGCGCAGTGCGACGATGACGTTCAGGGGCCGCTCGGCCAGCCTGCGCATGTACCAGCCGTACCACGCGTCGCCGTAGGCGATGAGCGTATGGACCCGGTACCCGGAGCGCGCGAGCCGGCGCTGCTCCCTGACGCGAACTCCGTAGAGCATCTGGACCTGGAACGCATCCTTCGGGATCCCGGCGGCCGCGGCATGGACGGCGATCTGCTCGACCAGGCCGACATCGTGCGTGCCCAGCGCCACGCGCATCCCGGCCCGGGTCCGGCTCTCGCGGAGGAGCGTCACCGCCAGGCCCAGGAAGTTCGCGTCGACCTCCTTCCTCGAGGCGAAGGCAACCGACCCTGGCTCGGGGTGCTCGCCCTTGACGAGGCGGACCGCGGGCGCCAGTGGCAGCAGCCGCTCGACGTCGCGCGCGGTCCGGCGCAGGGCCGCCTGGAGGCACACGCCCGTGTTCGTGTGCGTCGCGCGGAGGCGCTGGTAGAGGTCCAGCGTCCGGTCCACGGAGGGCTGTCCCCCATGTCGAGCCAGAGGAACGAGCCCTGGGCCTGCGCCGCCCCGGCGAGGGCCCGCAGGTGGTTGAGGCAGACGTTCTCGTCGAGCTCGAGGCCAAGCTGGGCCGGGTCGACGCTCAGCTCCCCGCTGATCTCGGCGTCCTGGATCCTTGCGAGCAGCTCGAGATGGTGGTCCGCGACGGCCTGGGCGCCGGCCCGGTCCGTGACCGGCTCGCCGAGCCTCGTGTAGAGCGTGCCGATCCCCAGGACCTGGAGGTCGACCGCGACGCCGAGGGCGTTGGCGATGTCCCCGCCCGGCACGAACCGGAGCCTGTCCTTCTGCACGAAGGCGACGGTCGGGATGCGCTCGCCGACCCGGGGATTGCGGCCGGCCCAGCGCAGGGCCTTGCGAGCCAGTCCGCCGATCACAGCCGCTCGAAGCGCTCCACGGGCACGACGAACACGGTCGCGCCGCCCACCTCGACCTCGAGGGGATAGGGCATGAAGAACTCGCCCGGTTCCATGATCGGCGGCATCGGGTTGACGATCTGGGTGCGGGAGTGGCAGCTCTCGCGCACGATCGCCATCACCTCGTCGACCTCGTCGTCCTCGACGCCCAGCATGACGGTGGCGTTGGACTGCTTGAGGAATCCACCCGAGGAGTGGAGGCGGGTGGCCCGAAAGTCGCGCTCCAGGAGGGCATCGACCAGGGCGCCCGCGTCTTCGTTGTGCACGATGGCTACGACGAGCTTCACGGGGCGGAGCATAGCCCACGGCCCGCCGCCGCGGTTGCCCCCCGGACAGGATGATTCCCGCGGCGGGAGCGCGGTGTAGCATGCGAAGTCGCTTGGGGCACTGGTCGAAGCCGTCCGGAGGGTGGACGGGACCCGCCCCAACTTGACGCGGAGGGACCCGTGGCGGACACGAACGTCGGCGCCGGCAGCGGCTCGCTCAGCGTCCTGTCGGCCGGCGCGGCCGCCCTGGCCCGCGCCAAGGACCTGGACACCGCGCTGGCGGTCATCGTGGAGGCCGGTGCGGCGGCGACGGGCGCGGCCATTGCCGCCGTCTTCGCCCAGGACCCGGACCGCAACGCGCTCGAGCTGCTGCTCACGCTCGGGATCGCGGACGACGCCGTCGAGGCGTTCGAGGCCGAGGTCGTCACCAACCCGGATCACCCGGTGCATCACGCCGCGCTGGACCGGACCGGCTCGCTCGGCCGTGTCGGACAGTCGGCGGACGGGACGACCATGACCGGCGCGGACCTGCCGCTCGTCGTCGCGGGCAGTGGGAGCGTCGAGGCGTGTGTCGGCGTGCTCACGTTCGGCTGGGCCGGCGACCACACGGTCGACACCGAGGAGGAGACCATCCTCGTCGCCGTCGCGGACCTTGCGGCTGCCGCCATCGCCACCTTCCGGACCTCGTCCATGGCCAACGAGCGCTCCGAGTGGCTCGAGCGTGTCGCGCTGACGGATCCGCTGACCGGCCTCGCCAACGCCCGAACCGTGACCCGGGTCCTGGACCTGGAGGTCGCGCGGGCACAGCGGCAGGGCACCGAGGTGTCCGTCGTGCTGTTCGATGTCGATGGCTTCCGGGAGCTCAACGCCGAGTCCGGGGCGCGCGCCGGGGACCACATCCTGCGCCAGGTCGCGAGCGTGCTCGCGGAGAGCGTCCGGCTCGTGGACACCATCGCCCGGACCGGCGGCGACGAGTTCGTGCTCGTGGCACCGGGGCCGGCGGGCGTGACCGTGGCCAGGCGCGTGATGGACGGCATCGCGAGGCTGGACCAGGTCGGCGACCACACGATCACGGTTTCCGCCTCGGTCGCCCGGTTCCCGCAGGATGGATCCGATGCCGAGACGCTCATGGCCGTCGCGCGCGTGGCGCTCGCGGGCGTGACGGACCGGTCGGTCATCGTCGAGGTCACCGCGCCCGAGGCATAGGTGCACCGTTCGCGCGTATCGCGTCGGGCGCGGCCCGACCGGATGCGCGGCTTGTGGCGCCGCGTGCTCAGCCGGCGGGCCGGCTCGTGACCCCACTCGCGACGATCGGCAGGGTCGGGGCCGTCGCGCCCGCCGTCGGCTCCAGTGTCAGGGCGAGGATCATCCCGGGCTCCGCGACCGGCGACAATCCGGTGCCCACGGCGAGGCCATCCGCGCCGACCGTCACGTCGCCCAGCGGCACCGGGGCCACATCGCCCGCGATCCCCCACGCGGTGTAGACCTGCGTGCCCGTCGTCGGGGTGAGGCCCCGGAGGGCGAGGCGAACCGCCCCGTCGCCACCCACGACGCCGAGCCCCGCGGCCGCCCCGTCCGCGGTCACCAGCACCGCCGAGACGCTACCGGGTTCCGCGGCGAGGTCAAGCGCCGCGTCGACCCCCGCCTGGTAGGCCTGGGCATCGGCGAGCTGGCCGCGCAGGGCCATGTTCCAGCCACCCAGCCCAATCGCGACGATCAGGGCCGCGGCGACCGCCAGCCACGCGAGGCTGGGGCGTCGACGCGCGCGCTCGCGCTCGAGCGGAGTGACCGACGCGGACGGGAGGGGACCAGGCACCGCGCCCGGGCTGGGCGCTGGGACGGCGACACGCGCGGGACCGTCGGCCGTACCCGGCCCGGCCGCCACCGACGGATGCCGCCCCTCCCGCAGGTCCGCCTCGGCGGCCGCCATCAAGCGCGCCTTGAGCCCCGCCGGCGGCTCCGCGGGCTCGACCGTCTCGAGCAGCGCCGCGGTCGTCGCAGCCGCCTCGAGGATCTCGGCGTGTGGGTCGTCGCACGCGTCGAGATGCGCCCGGATCCCCGCCGCCTCCCCGGGCTCCAGGGCACCGACGGCATACAGCGGCGCGAGGTCCCGGACGGCCTCGCAGTCGAACCTGGGCACGAGGTGAGGCGCGGTCACGGCTCGGGGCCCCCACCCGCCGTCTTGAGCTCCCGGCGGAGCGATACCAGCGCGAGGCGCACGCGTCCCTTGACCGTCCCCAGCGGCACCCCGGTCCGGTCGGCGATCTCCGCCTGGGTCAGCCCGGCGAAGTAGGCGAGCTCGATCGCCTCGCGTTGGGGTCCGGGCAGGACGGCAAGAGCGACGGAGACCGCGTCGCGGTCCAGGCGCCCGGAGACCTCGCCCCAGACGTCGGGCATCGTGAGCGCCTCGGGCGTCCGGACGGCGTCCTCCTCCGCGGGCAACTCGCTCACCGGGCGTCGCCGGCGGACGGCGTCGACCGCCCGGTGGTGGACGATGGACAGCAGCCACGTCCGGACGCTCCCCCGCCCCGGCACGTAGCGGTCGGCGCCACGCCAGGCGCCGAGGAAGGCGTCCTGGACCACGTCCTCGGCGAGGACGTGGTCGGCGGTGATGCGGCGGGCGATGCCAAAGGCCATGGTCCTGTACCGGTCGTAGAGCGTGTCCAGATCATCGAGCCGTCCGGCTGCCAGCCCGGCCAGGAGCGCCTCGTCGGATGGCTCCACGAGGCGGCCCGGCACGGCCATCGGCCCGGCGGGGGTGTCGTTCATCGTGTCATGCGCAGCAGGCAGGCATCTGGTTCACCGCCCGGCGACACCGGCCGGCAGGACAACGCGCGCGAGGCACGGCGACCGTCCGGCGACCCGCCCCACCGCCCGCAGCGCCGCCGCCAGAACAGCATCCTCGCCGCCGGTCGCGTCCACGACGGCATACCGCCCGGGCTCGTCCGCCGCGAACCCCAGGAACGCCGCCCGCACCCGCTCGTGGTAGGCGACGTCCTGGAACGCCTCGAACCGCGTGATCTCGGCCGCCTTGCGCCGCAGCCCCACCTCGACCGGCAGGTCCAGCAGGATCGTCAGGTCCGGGGCCAGGCCGCCCGTCGCGAAGTGCTGTACCGCGCGCAGCTCGGCCAGCGGCACCCCGGAGCCGGATCCCTGGTAGGCGAGCGACGAGTCCGCGTAGCGGTCACAGAGCACCACGGCGCCGCGCTCCAGGGCCGGGCGGATGACCTCGGCCACGTGTTGCGCGCGTGATGCCGCGAACAGGAGCGCGTCGGCGCGTCCCGTCCGGTCGACGGGCGGGTCGGTGTCCAGCACGAGGTTGCGCATGAGCTCGCCGAAGGGCGTCGACCCCGGCTCACGCGTGGTGACGACGTCGCAGCCACCGTCCCGGAGCGCCGCCGCGAGGCGCGGCAGCAACGAGGACTTCCCGGACCCGTCGGGGCCCTCGAGGGTGATGAACACGCCCGGTTGGACGTGCGCTTGGGAGTCCGCCACGCCCGGAGTGTAGGGGATTGATCCGGTCGCCCCCGACCTGCGAACACACGGTCGAGGGCCGGCGCTCGTCCGGCCGACAACGGGAGGTAGCGCAGTCAGATGCGTTCGTCCATCCAGCCCCTGGCCTCGAAGGCGGGTCTCGCCGCCGTGACCGGCCTCGCGCTGGCCCTCGGAGCGTCCCCGCTCCTGGTCAGCGCCGCCGACCATCTCGACGCCCCGGCCGCCAAGGCCGACCACCGCGTCGACATCACCGACATCTATGCCTTCAAGGCAGGTGGCGGCTACACCACGCTCGTCCTCAACGTGAACGGGCTCCTCACCCCGGCCGATACCAAGGCGGCCACCTTCCGCGCCAACGCGCTCTACGAGCTCAAGGTCGACCGCGACCAGGACGGCAAGGCCGACCTCGCCTACCGGGTCCGCTTCTCCGAGGCCTCGCGCAACGGCGACGGCACCCGGACCCAGCGCTACGTCGTCCGTCGGGCGACCGGCAGCGACGCGATCCGCAACGTCTGGTCGGGGACGGTCGTGGCCACCGGCCGGACGACGCCCTACAAGCACAGCGTCCGGACGGCCATGGTCCAGGGCGGCGGCTCGGTGTTCGCCGGTTCGCGCGACGACCCGTTCTTCTTCGACCTCCCGGGCTTCGTCGGGTTCAAGGAAGAGCTGCTCGGCGGCTCCACCAGCCTGCCGACCCTCCTGGGCGACTTCACCGGCAACGACACCTTCGCCGGCACCAACGTGATGTCGATCGCGGTCCGCCTGCCGAACGCCAAGCTCGGCGGCACCGGAAACACCGTCGGCGTGTTCGCCACCACGTCCGTCCGCTCCAACGGCGGCTGGATGCAGGTTGACCGCATGGGCCGGCCTGCGATCAACACCGTGTTCAACGGCCTGCTCCTCCCCTCCTCGTCCGACTACAACGGCCTGGAGAAGGACGCGTTCAACCTCCAGCGCCCGTCGCGTGACCGCTCCACGACCACGGACAACGTGACGACGGTCCTCAACGCGATCGGCAACGTGCTGACCGCCAACAGCGCCACCCCGTACAACGCGGGCGAGGTCGCGGCCATCGCCGGCGTCCTCCTGCCCGACGAGCTGACGCTCAAGCTCGGCAGCTCCGCCCATTTCGCCTCGGGCACCTCGCTCGCGACGCTGGGTCTCAACGGCCGCCAGCTGGGCGACGACGTCATCGACGCCGAGTTCGCCCTCCTGACCAACTTCGTGATCACGACCGGCGACGGCGTGGGCGCGAACGACAAGGCCTTCGGCTCGATGTTCCCGTACCTGGCCGGGCCGCACTGAGCCCGTGGGGGCGCCGCCGTGCTCGGGGGCGCCCCCACCACCCGCTGACCACCGTCCCCACGTCGACCAGGAGCCCCACGAGATGACCGCCATCCCCTCCCGACGACCCCGGCTCGCATCGCTCGGCGCCCTCGCGGGGGCGCTGGTGCTCGTCGCCGCGTCGCAGCTCCCGGGCCTCCTCCGCACGGCACCGGACGCCGGGCTCGACGAGCCGCTGCTCGCCGCCGCGCCCGCCGCGGACGACGGTGGTGCCGACACCGGCGGCGGCATGGCCGGCGCCGGCTCCGGGGAGGCCATCGACCCGGGTCGCAACGAGCTCGCCCGGGTGCGCGCCGACATCGACTTCTGGGGCGCCCGCCTCACGGCGGAGCCCGCGAACGTTGTCGCCGCCGTGAAGCTGGCGGAGAGCGACGTCGCCGAAGCGCGGCTAACGGGAGACGTCACCGCATACCTGCGGGCCGAGGCGGCCGCCGATGCGGCGCTGCGCGCCCAGCCCGGCTACCTACCGGCGCTCGGGATGCGCGCGAGCATCCTCGTCGCCCTCCACCGGTTCCCGGAGGCGCGCGATCTCGCG
>JANNHX010000204.1:0-2810 GCA_031404615.1 Chloroflexota bacterium | reverse complement strand
GCCCGGTCACGAACGACGAATGAGCGTGCCGTCCCGCCAGCGCTCCGGTGCAGGCGCAGGTAGCGTTGGGCGCATGGGGAACATCGACGTCGTGCAGGAGATCTACGGGGCGATGGCGGCACGTGACATCGAGCGTCTCTTCCAGCTGATCGACGCGGAGTGCGTCGTCACGCAGGATCCGGCGCTGCCCTGGGGTGGCCGCCACGTCGGTCACGAGGGGTACGCCAAGTTCGGGCTCACGCTCAGCGGGACGATCGACTCTGCGGTTACGACCGAGGCGATCTTCGAGGCTGACGGCGACGTCATCCAGTGCGGCCGCACACGCGGGACCGTTCGCTCGAGCGGAGCGCAGTTCGACATCCCCGAGGTCCACCGCTGGACTATCCGTGAGGGCCGCGCCGTCGCCGCGCACTTCGCAATCGACACACAGGCGATGGTCGTGGCGCTGGAGGCGCCTAGCCCCGATTGAGTGGCGCCGGACGCCGGCCGCGCGAGGATCGCCGGTCGCTGCCGTTCACCGGATCGTCATTGCCAATCGCCAGCCGAGGCGGACACTCTGCGAATGCAGAGAATCCTCGTCATCTCCAACCGCACGTGCGAATGCCCGGCTGTCATCGACGAGGTCGAGCAGCGCGCCCACGCAGAATCCGACGCGGTGGTTCTCCTCGTCGCGCCAGCGGTCAACTCACGCCTGAAGCACATGGTGTCGGACACCGATGCGGCGCTGGCGGACGCCCGCCAGCGCGTCAACAACGCCGTCGAGCAGCTGGCCGCACGCGGCGTCAGCATCGAGGGTGAGATCGGCGACGCCAACCCGCTGCAGGCGATCGAGGACGCGCTTGCGGTCTTCCCCGCTGACGAGCTCATCCTCGCGACGCACCCGCCTGAGCGTTCGCACTGGCTCGAGAAGGGACTGCTCGAGCAAGCCGGTGAGCGTTTCGCGCTACCGACTACGCACGTCGTGTCTCGCTACGGGCTGGATCCCGCTGCCTGAGGAGGACAGCCGGGGCGCTTGCGGCAGGCTGGGGGGCGGAGTACGGTCGGATCCGATCGAAGCTGGTTGCACTGATCGCTTGCGACCGGAGGCTGCATGCGGGTCGTTGTCGCAAAGCTGTTCCTGATCACGACGGTCCTGGCCGCCGCAGTGCCGGCGTCGGCCGGCGCCGCTGTCTCGCTTTCGGCTAACCCTGAGAGCGTCACGACCGACGAGCGCGTGCCGGCAGCTGTCACGTTGACGGTGCGCAACAGCGGCCCGTATGGGATCCAGCGCCTCCAGGTCTCGGTGGCACCGGCCGGGCTGGTCCGCAGTGGAACGCCGAGCGCGGGGACGTTCTCGCGCTCGAGCGCACTCTGGGAAGTGCCCGAGGTGGCAGCCGGGGACACGGTCACGCTGCGGGTCAGCATCGTGGTGAACCGGGCACCGATGATCGGCGCGGTGGAGATGTTCGCCGGAGGCGGCTACGAAGGCGCGCTGATACCCAGCGAAGACGGCTCCCCCAGCACCGTGCGCAAGCAGGAGATCCTGTCGCGCATCCCGATGACTATCAACGTGCGGCCGGGCCTCCCGTCGCCCTACGTGACGATCAACGTCAGCCCGCTCAACGACAGCACGCCGCCGTTCGCGTTCACGATCAAGGGCCGCGTCGTGGCGTTTGCGCGCGATCGGCGTCGCGGCTGGTGCACGGGCACGGTGCGCGTTTCGCTGTTCACGCGTCAGGAGCTCGACGATCGAGTCGACGTGAAGGAACTGGTCGGCGCCAGCTCCGGTCTTTCACTGCGCGGCACGACCTGCCGCTTCAAGACCCAGCGCCTCGTCGTCCGCGACCGCGCCGGCCTTAATGGCTTCCCGTCACTGCAGGCCCGCGCGAGGTTCTCGGGCAACTCGAAGCTTCGCGGGGTGGCGAGTCCTCCGCAGCTGGTGATCGTGGTGCGGTGAGTGAGCGGGATGCGGCCGCACCGGAGGGCGGCCGCATCCAAAGGAGCTTCCGCTCTGTCAGTCAGCTGTGATTCGGCCCATCGCCGGAACCACCGCTGTGATGCTCGCGCTCGTCGTCGTCATCGCGATCATCCCCGTGGTCGTCCGAGTGATCGTCGCTGCGGTCTTCGTCGCGGCTGTCGTTCTCGCGGCGGTCGCTACGGTCGCTGCGAGTTCCGCGGCAACGGCCGCGGGCCTTGGAGCCGCGGCCGCTCGAGTGGCCTTGGTGACGCGTGCTACGACCGACGCGGCAGCGGCGGGCCTTAGAGCCGCGGCGATCACCCGAACGGCGATCGTCACCGGCGGGGTCGTCGGTTCCGCCGCTGTGACGGACGTGACCGGCGGGATCGTCGGCTCCCTGTCGTGCCGTGGCGGCGCCTGTGATGCCGCCAAAGGCGGTGACTGCGAGTACGGCGATGATGAGTGTCGAGATGCGCTTGCGCATGGTGTTCCTCTCAGGTCGGGGGCAAGCACGATCAACATCCCAGCCGCCCGGTCTGGTGCGCCATTGGACCTTGGTCTGACCGCTTCCCAGCCGTTGCGGTCAGCCGCGGAGCGTCGCCGTCGCCACGCACGTGAGGCCGTGGGGCCCCGAGGCCCGGGCGGTCACGCGGTCGGCGCCCGGGAGGTTGCGCAGACGCCGCTCGATCTCGAAGGAGTCCCGCAAACCGCCGGTCCGCGCCTGGCCGCGCCACACGACACGGCGGTCCTGAACCAGCACGACCCGCCAGGCCCCGCCCCTGCGGTAGTGGTCGACCTCGAACTTCAACCTGATGCCGTCGTCCTCCGCGCGCAGGCGGAGCTTCGACGACGCTCCACTGCCGCAGGTGCCGGC
>JANNHX010000203.1:0-6359 GCA_031404615.1 Chloroflexota bacterium | reverse complement strand
CGTGACGCCGGCCGCGACGAGCGCGGTCTGGACGTCGGCGGCCGGCGCGTTGAAGGCGATGGCGGCCGTGGTGGCGGCATCGACGGTCAGCGTGAAGGTGCCGCCCGTGGCGCTGCCGACGGTCACGGTGTAGAGGTCGGCTGCGCCGGAGACGACGCCGTCGGTCACTCCCTGGGTGAGGCCGGGGCCGTCGATCGTGACGGTTCCCGGTGCGGCGGCGAAGGTGACGACCCACGGGCCGGTGCCGGTGACGGTCGCCGAGACGCCTGCCAGCAGATTGAGAGCGGCTGCCACATCCGCGGCAGCCGCATTCCACGCGATGGGCGCCGTGGTCGCGGCGTCAACGGTCAGCGTGAAGGTGCCGCCCGTGGCGTTACCTGCGGACACGTTGTAGTCGGCCCCGACGAGGGTCACGGCCGGAGCGACAACCGGTGCCGACACCGCCGTGGCGTAGTCCGTCGCATGGGCGCGCCCGGCGAGCGGGTTGCCGAAGGAGGCCGGCACGGGTGTGCCGAGTCCGATCTCGACGATGGCGTTGGCCAGGACCTGCGGGCTGTTCGCCCAGTGGGAGTCCGGGCCGAAGTAATGCGGGACCTTGCTCTCGTCCGTGGGGGTGGCGGGAAGTGCCGCCGGATCGACCGCCGCCTGCCCTGCGGGCCTCGTGACGGCGTCCTGGGCCATCGCGCGGCCCACGGGCGAGCTGCCAGCTTGCGGCCTCGCGACCGCCACTGTGGGGCCAACGAGTGCAACGGTGAGCACCACCGCCGCCACCGAGGCCACCATCTGCCTTCGGTTCATTACCAATCCTCTCCCTCGCCTCGGATGGGTTCGCCGGTTCTGGCGATACCCCTTGGATTTGCATCCGGGGTTGAAGAGCACATGGCAACCCCGAAGCCACTGACCCCCAACACTACGGACGTTCTCCGCGGGGACCATCCGGGTGCCTACGGGTCGCACCACGGGTCTTTGCCTCCGTATGTGCCGGACTACGGAGACGAAGATCCGTAGGGCCTACGTAATCCCCTCGGTTGCTCTGCCGTGGCGCCCCGCGCATGATCCCTGCGTGAGCGGCCGATCAGGACCCAGTCACCAGGAACCGTTGACCGCCGTGGGCGACGTGGACGCCGCAACCGACGAGGCTGCGGCGGACGAGGCTCGGCGGCGCCTGCGCGAGCACGGGATCGCGCGGATCGCGCCAGACGATCGCATCGGCCCACTCCTGGACCCTGATGAGTGCGTCATCGGCGTCCGGCGAGCCGTCCTGCTGGAGCGTCGAGCCGGGGTCCACGAGGCGGACGACGGGCTGCTGGGCGACCTCTACGTGACAAGCCGCCGCCTGGTCCTCCTGGGACGGGTGCCGGTGGAGTACCCACTGGCCGAGGTCCACGAGATCGACGTCGTGGCCGGGGGGGTGCGGTTGGTCGTGGGTCCGGGCCGCGGGGTCGACGTCAAGGTCTGCGATCCTCGCGTGCTGCGCGTCGAGATCGCCGCGGTCCGGGAGGCGATCAGGCTCGCAGCCGGCGCAACGCCGGTGGTCGGTCAGGGCTCCTTGCGGTAGCGGATCGCCGCCTCGGCCCGGTTCCGCACGTCGAGCTTGCGCAGGATGCTGCTGACGTGCGTCTCGACCGTCCTGCGTGAGATCGTGAGGGCCGCCGCGATGTCCCGATCGCCCAGCCCGTCGGCGAGCAGGCGGAGGACGTCCAGTTCGCGGGCGGTCAGCCGGTCGACGACCACGTTGCCGGGCGCGGGTTCCTGCATGCCGCGCCGTAGCAGCCTCGCCATGAGCCGTCCCGCCAGCCGCCTGGGCATAACGAGCTCGCCGGTCTGGGTCGCCCTGAGGGATCGGGCGAGCGCCTCCGGTGACAGGTCCTTGGTCAGGTAGCCGCTCGCCCCGTAGCGCATCGCCTCGGCGACGTCACGGTCGGAGGACGACACGGTGAGCATCACGATCCTGGTGGCGGGGAGCCGCGGGGCGAGCTCGCGGAGGAGCTCGATCCCGGACATGCCCGGGAGCGAGACATCCAGGAGCAGGATGTCCGGCGCGACCTGCGGTGCCAGGGCCAGCGCCTCCTCCGCCGTCGACGCCTCGGCGACCATGATCATGTCCGCGCTGTTGACGGTTCGCGCGATCGCCGAGCGGACGAGCGGGTGGTCATCGACGACCATGACCCGGAGCGGGGAAACCGGCCCCGTCATCGGTGATCGCCCTCGCTGATGGCCCGGGAGCGACCGAACGGCGCAGTGAGGATGATCCGGGTCCCCGCCCCGGCCCGCGAGGCGATACGGAGCCGGCCACCGATCAGCGCGGCCCGCTCCCGCATCGATGCCAGGCCGTAGCGGTCCTTGCCCACGCCCTTCACGTCGAAGCCGCGGCCGTTGTCAACCACACGCAGCATGAGCCGCTCGCCCTTGATGGTGAGGCGCACGCCGACGACCGTGGCGTCCGCGTGCCGGGCGATGTTGGTCAGGGCCTCCTGGACGATCCGCAGGATCTCGGCCTGGGTCCGCGGGGCGATCCGCACGGAGACCTGCTCGTCGAGGGTAAAGACGACACGAAGCCCATATCGGTCGCCATAGTCCTCCACGACGCGCCGGATCACGTCGCCGAAGCCGGCGGCGCCCGATACGGGGCTGCGCAGGGAGGCGACCGCATCGCGCGCATCGCCGAGCCCGATCTCGATGGCAGCCTCGGCGTCCTGGGCCGCCCGGCGGGCCTCGGGGGGCAGCCCGTCCATGTTCGCGAGCTCCCCGGTCCGCATCTTGGCCAGCCACAGGTCCTGCGCCAGCCCGTCGTGGAGCTCGCGCGCCAGCCTTGTCCGCTCCTCGAGGGCGACGTGCTCAACCTCGGCGTCGCGCAGCTCGGACAGCTCCGCGTTGGCGATCCGCAGGTCGTGCAGGGCCGCCCTGACGGCGCTCTCGAGGCCGAACAGCAGGGCGAGCGAGCACGCCAGTCGGAACAGGTCGCCGGTGGACACCTGTCCGGGGTGGGCGCTGGGATACAGCATCCAGTTGAGCTCGCCGAACGCGGCGAACACGAGCCCGATGGCGATCCAGCCGTCGACGACGGCGCGGCCCGCGTGCCACAGCCTGCGGCTGACGTAGGCGCCCATGAAGAACAGGCTGGCCGTCACGAGCTGGACAGCGGCCCCGAACAGGGTCGTGTGGGGCAGGCCGGACGGGTCGATGAACTCGATGATCTGGAGCTCGGCCGGCGGCGGGTTGAACGCGCTTCCCACGAACGCGGCGAGGAGCACAGCCAGTCCCGGTACGACGAGGATCAGCTGGGGCGACCAGCCGTAGGAGGGCCGGGACGTGAACACCCCGGCGATCACGAACAGCACCGCGGCCCCGAGATGAGCGACCGCGAACACCAGGACCTGGACGTTGTGGGGATTGACCATGCCGCCGAAGGTGCCGCTCTGCTGGAGCGTGATCACCACGGCGATGCCGTAGGAGACCGCCAGGGCAAGGAAGGCGGCCGCCTGGTAGACGGCAGCCAGCACGTGGTTCTCGCGGAACCGGGCCCACGCGACGGCCGTGAGCATCGCGCACACGACCAGGCCGACGGTGTCCATCACCAGGTCGACGGTGCCCAGGATCGTGTGGCCGTGCATCTCCGGCAGCAGCACCACCGTCGTGACGGCGATGCTCCCGACGACCGCGATGCCGAACAGCACATCGACAGGGTCGACGCGTGGGCGCCGCGCTGCGACGCGCGGGTGTCGCGCCGAGACGCGCGGGCCTTCCGCGGAGGTCGCCGACCTGAGCGGGAGGTCTCCCTCTGCTGTCACTGCCTCTCCCGATCGACCGCGTCGCCGCTGGCCTGGCTCGACATCTGCACGAAACTGTCGTACCAGCGTCGATGGCAGCATGCCCGATGTCAAGGCCCGGCGTGTCGTCTGTCCCCGCATCGCGGGCTGCTTGGCCCTGCGTGGGATGGTGCGCCCGCTGCGAGCCTAGGGTCATCAACTGGGTGCGCGTCTCCGCCGCTGCGTGCGGGTCGACCTGCGCCGGAGGAATGTCATGGCTGGGAATCCGGGCCGCCCGTCACCGCTCCACGAGCGCCAGGTCGCCGTCATCGGTGCCGTCGTCCTGGGCAGCCTCGCCCTCCTGGCGGTCGGGCTCCTGGCGCTCGTGATGCTCACGAGGACCGCGCCACCGGTTGGCGCCGCCCCCACCGCGACCGTGAATCCGGGGACCTATGCCTACGCGGAGCCCCACGAGGCGCCGTCGCTGGAGCTCACGGACCAGGACGGGAATCCGTTCCAGCTGACGTCCCTGCGGGGATACCCCGTGCTCGTCTACTTCGGGTACACGCACTGTCCAGACGTTTGTCCCACGTCCATCGGCATCATCAACGAAGCCCTGGCAGCCGTCGGTCCGGGGCCGCGGGCCGTGTTCGTGTCCATCGATCCTGACCGCGACGACGTGGCCGCGATGAAGTCCTACCTGCGCTACCTGCCGCCGGCCTACGTCGGCCTCAGCGGGACGCCGGAGGATATCCGGCGCGCCGCCGACGGCTGGAACGTGCAGTACGCGAAGATCGAGACGGGATCCGCCGGTGGCTACGCAATGGGGCACAGCTCGAACGTCTACCTGGTGGACGCGCGGGGCATGGTTCGGGCGGCGTTCCCCTTCGGGATCGAGGCCGAGCCGGTGATGGCGGCCCTCGAGGAGGTGCTGGCGGAGCTGCCGCCCCCGAGTCAGCCCCCGGCGACACCGGTCGCGTCCGGCGCCACGCCGGATCCCTCGTCCGGGCCGTCGCAACCGGCCCCGACGGTCGTGACACCCACGCCGTTGCCCGCGGGTTCAGGCGCCGGGCTCGCGCTCTACCCCAAGCTCGTCACCACCTCCATCTGGACCGGCGGCGCCAGCCCGGTCATCGTGACGGTCCGCGATGTCGAGGGCGTGCCGCTCGACGAAGCCGCGCAGATCCGTGTCCGCGTGGCATCGCTCGATGGCGTGCCCGCTGGGCCCGATGTCCCCACCGTGGCGGTGCGGCCCCCGGACAAGACCACGGTCTCGTTTGTCGGGCTGATCGATGTCCCGTCCACGGGTCGCTGGCGCCTGGACGTGACCGATGGGTCCGGCGCGACCGGGTCCCTGGAGTTCAGTGCGCTGGATCCGGGTTCAACGGGCCGGCTGGGCGGACCCGCCCCGGAGATCGCCACGCCCACCCTGGCCGAGGTGGGCGGGAATCCGCTCGCGGTCACCACCGTGGGGGACCCAGACCTCCGCCTGTCGCGCACGTCCACCGCGGAGGCGACCGCGAGCGGCCGCACCTATGTCCTGCTCATCGACTCAGCCCGCTTCGAGACCACGCCGGCCTGCGGTCGCGCGCTGACCATCGTGCAGTACCTCGTGGACCGCTGGCCGGACGTCACGTTCATCCACCTGGAGCCCTACGAGTACTCCATCGTGGGCGGCGAGCCCGTGCTCAAGGGGACGCTCACCGACCCGCCGGTCAATGCGTACGCGCGCGCGTGGGGGATGGGCATCCCGCCCTGGCCGCCCATCGAGCAGCCATGGATGTACGTGGTCGACGGATCCGGCGTGGTCCGCGCGAAGTACGTGGGGATCATGGGCAGCGACGACGTGGACGTGATCCTGGCGATGCTCGCGGGGGCCGCCACCACCCCGTGAGGGGCAAGACGGTGGCGGGTTGTGGCCCAACATGAGGTAGACCCTGGGGTGAAGGACTCGCAGCTGTCGTTCAAGCCGTCCGGTGTACATGCGATCGTCAAGCGTATGGTTGACGTCGGTGTCGCCGGGATTGGACTCGTCGTGGCGTTGCCACTGATGCTCGGCATTGGCCTCGCCATCAGGCTCGACAGTCCTGGACCGGCGCTCTTCCGACAGCGGCGCGTTGGCCGAGGATCGAGCGAGTTCGTGCTCCTGAAGTTCCGCAGCATGGCGGTCGGTACGCCCGACCTTGCTACGCACCTCGTCGAGCCGGGCCAACTGTCCATCACAAGGTTAGGCCGAGTCCTTCGGCGCACAAGCCTCGACGAGCTTCCCCAGCTGTGGAATGTCCTCAAGGGTGAGATGAGCCTCGTCGGTCCTCGCCCGATCACGGACGAGGAGGTTGAAAAATACGGCGGCGCCTTTGAAGTTTATAAGCGGGTGAAAGGCGGCATCACCGGCCTCTGGCAAGTATCCGGCCGCAACGATGTGTCCTACGATGAAAGAGTCTACTGGGATCTTTTTTATGTGCGAAATTGGTCGGTTTGGCTGGATCTTTGCATTCTGTTTCGAACGATTGCCGTGGTCCAGGTTTCGGTCTTCTCGGTTTCCGGCTTCCCTTCGTCGGGTTCCTGCTGGACAAAGCCCGTCACGGATTTCACCCTGGAGTAAACGGG
>JANNHX010000202.1:0-3132 GCA_031404615.1 Chloroflexota bacterium | reverse complement strand
GGACGGCCTGGGCATGTCCATGCTGTTTACGAGCCCGGGGCTGCTGCTTGCGTTCTTCTCGCCGAAGCGCGACCGACGGACGTGGCTGCTGCTCCTGGCGGCCGTCCTCGTGCTGATCCCGACGTTGCTGTACTACGGCGGTGGGTGGCTGCAGTTCGGCTACCGCTACTTCCTGGACTCGATTCCGTTCGTGTGGGCGATGGGCGCCCTCGCGGTCGCGAAGCATGGCCAGATCCCGTGGTGGGGCTGGACGCTGATTGGCTGGAGCGTGCTGATGGGGTTCGTCGCCGTCTACTGGGCGTACAACCTGCACTGAGCGGGATCGCACATGCCGTCGACCGTTCGCGATAGGCTCCCCCGAGGCCTTCCGAAGTCGAACTGCCCAACCGAGCCCCGAGGTATGACTGCCCATGCGTGACCGGCCGGTGCCGCTGAGCGCCCTCCTGCTCCTGTTCGTCCTGTCCGGCGCCGCTGGGCTGATTTACGAGGTGGTGTGGGCCCGCCAGCTGGTGCTGGTGTTCGGCAACACGAGCCAGGCGGTCTCGACGATCCTGACCGGCTTCTTCGGCGGCCTGGCGATCGGTGGGGCCGTGGGCGGGCGCGTGGCGGACCGCGTGCGGCGCCCGCTGCGCCTGTACGGCGTCATGGAGTTGATCGTGGTCGGGGTCGTGCTGCTGACCCCGGTCAGCTTCCGGCTGATCGGCGAGCTGTACCGCGGCATCTACCCGTCGCTCGCCGAGGCGCCGGCGCTGCTGGCGCTCGTGCGCTTCGCGTTCGCGATCCTCGCGCTTGCGCCCGCGACCCTGATCATGGGCGCGACGCTCCCGACGCTGACCCGCTTCCTGACCAATGGCGGCCGCGGCATCGCCGGCGCCTTCCATCGGCTCTACACCGCCAACACCTTCGGGGCCATCATCGGGACGGCGCTCGCCGGGTTCGTGCTGATCGAGCTGCTGGGGCTGACGGGTGCCCTGCTGGTCGGCGCGGCCTGCTCAGGCGCTGCTGGCCTCGTGGCGATGCTCCTGGACCGGCGATCCGCCCATGACCCGGCCGCTGGCGCCGATGAGGTCGCAGCCGAACCCGCTGCCCCGGCGAAGCGCGGCACCCCGGCCACCACCGCGCCCCACAGCTCCCGGCGGCTCGCGCTGATCCTCGCATTCATCTCGGGCCTCACGTCGCTGGGCTACCAGGTGACCTGGAACCGCCTCCTCGGGACGGGCACGGGCAGCTCCACCTACGTGTTCACGATCATCCTGGTCCTCTTCCTCGTCGGCATCGTGATCGGGTCGGCGCTCCTGGGTGTCCTGCGCACCCGGGTCCGGCCCACCGTGCTGCTCATCGGCATCGCCCAGATCGTCACGGCCGCCTTCGCGGTCCTGGGCGCCGTGGTGCTGTCGGCGCCGGCGTCCCCGTTCAACGGGTCCTCGCCGGAGTTCATGAAAGCCCTGCGCGACTTCGCGACCTCGTCCGCCCTCATCGTCCTGCCGACCACGATCGCGATGGGCATCGTCTTCCCGGCGACGGCGGCGCTGCTCGGCGAGGAGAAGGGCACCGAGGGCTCCGCGACCGGCACGCTGCTCGCGCTCAACACGGCGGGCTCGCTGGTCGCCACATTCGTGCTGCCGTTCTTCATCATCCCGCTCATCGGCTCGCCGTTCACGCTCGCCGGGCTCGCGCTCCTCAACGCCTTCGTGGGCGCGGCGCTCGTGATGGGCTCGCCGCGGACGAGCGAAAGCGTCAGGTGGGTCGGCGGCGGGGCGGGCGCCGGCGTGGCCGTCCTCGTGGTCCTCGCGATCGTGACGGGCAGCGCCTTCCACAACCCCACGATCGAGCTCGTCGAGAAGAGAGGCGGCACGATCTTCGACGCCCGCGAGGACGAGATTGCGGCCACCGAGGCCGGTGAGGTCGGCGGCCAGCGGCTGCTCTGGGTCGGCGGCACGGCGATGACGATCCTCACGGTCGACACCAAGTTCATGCCGCTGCTTCCGATCGCGATGCGCCCCGAGGCGACGCGCGGCCTGACGATCGCCTTCGGCATGGGGTCGGCGTTCCACGTCTCGCTGATGGCCGGGGTCAGGACGGACGCGGTGGAGCTCGTCCCCTCGGTCCCCATGATGTTCGGCTGGTTCTACGACGACGCGGACGCCGTCCTGGCGAACCCCGAGGGCAAGGTCATCATCGCGGACGGCCGGAACCACGTTGAGCTGACGAGCGAGACATACGACTACATCGTGGTCGACCCGCCGCCGCCCATCGAGAGCTCCGGCGTGTCGGTGATCTCGACCGTCGAGTTCTACCGGGCGTCCAAGGCCCGCCTCGTGCAGGACGGGATCATGGTCCAGTGGGTCCCCTACGGCCAGACGATGGACGAGTTCCTGGCGCATGTCCGCTCGTTCCTGGCGGTCTTCCCGAACGTGCGCGTGATCGCGGGCGCAGGTGGGTATGGCTTCTACATGATCGGCTCGGACGGGCCCGTGGACCTCGATCCGGCGGCACTCGTGGACGTGCTCAACCGGCCGGGGGTTCTCGACAACGTGAACTCGGCCCCGGACGCCGGCAACCAGTCCGCGCAGGCGTGGGCGGACCTTCTCGGAGGCCTCACGTGGGCGGCCGGCGACGAGCTCCGGGCGGCGGTGGGAGACGGGCCCGTGATCACGGACGACCGGCCGCTGCCTGAGTACTTCATCATCCGGAGGCTCCAGAACCCGAACGCTCAGCGGCTGACGCTCGGGGCGCTGCGCGACCTGCTGAGGTAGCGGCGTGGCCACGAACACCGAGCCCGGTCCCCGCGGATCCGGGCTCAACGTCGCCTGGTTGCGCTCGACGATCGAGGCCTGGTGGCTGGCCGTCTGGTTCGCCGTGGTCTCAGTGCCTTACCTCGTCGTCCCGGTGATTCGCGGCGGCTCGCTGCCGGTGGACGCCCTGCTCTACGTGCGGGCGGCCAGGCTCTGGCTGGACGGGGGCGACCCCTGGTCCGCCCAGGTGACGGGTCTGTACTTCGCGGCCCCGCCGCCCACGCTCCTGCCGCTCGTGCCCTTCGCGCTGTTGCCGGAGACGGCGGGCGCCATTCTGCTCGCCCTCGTCGTGGCGGCTGCGGGCGTGGCCACGATCCGGATGCCGTTACATTAGCAC
>JANNHX010000201.1:0-12594 GCA_031404615.1 Chloroflexota bacterium | reverse complement strand
TGTGGACGCGCTGCCCATCGTGCGAGGAGCAGCTGTTCAACAAGCAGCTCGAGAAGGCGATGAACGTGTGCCCGTCCTGCGGACACCACTTCCGGCTGTCCGCGCCCGTCCGCCTCGGCCAGCTGCTCGACGAGAGCACGTTCGAGGAGCGGGACCCGGGGCTGGTGAGCCAGGACACACTCGTCTTCACGGACCAGAAGGCGTACCCGGACCGGCTCGCGGCCGCGCAGGTCGCCTCGGGCCTTCGTGACGCGGCCGTCTGGGGCTTCGGGAAGATCGAGGGGCAGCGGATCGCGATCCTGGTCATGGACTTCGGGTTCATGGGCGGGTCGATGGGCGCAGTCGTCGGCGAGAAGGTCGCCCGGGCGGCCGAGGGCGCCCTCGCCGAGAGGGTGCCGCTCGTCATCGTCTCCTCGTCGGGCGGCGCCCGGATGCAGGAGGGGACGCTGGCCCTGATGCAGCTTGCCAAGACGATGGCGGCGCTCGAGCGACTCAAGGCGGCCTGCGTCCCGTACGTGTCCGTGATGGCCGACCCCACGACCGGCGGTGTCTTCGCCTCGTACGCGGCCGTCGGAGACGTCAACATCGCCGAGCCCAACGCGCTGATCGGCTTCGCGGGGGCCCGCGTGGGTGCCGGGACGATCGGCCAGGAGCTGCCGCCGGGCTTCCAGCGCGCCGAATTCCTGTTCAAGCACGGCTTCGTGGACCGGATCGTGGCCCGCGCGGACCTCCGCCGCGAGCTCGCCCAGGTCCTGCGCTACCTCGCGCCGCAGCCCGTGGAGGTGAGCCGTGGTTGACCGCTTCCTGAATCGCAGGGACGGCGCGCAGGCCGGGGAGGCCGCCCCCGTCGAGACGCCCAGCCCGGCCGAGCAGAAGGCGCTCGTCTGGAGCCGCGTCCAGCTCGCCCGCAACCTGCGCCGTCCGCGCACCCTGGAGCTGCTCGCGGTCATGGCCGACGAGTTCGTGGAGCTCCACGGCGACCGCCTGTTCGGCGACGACGAGGCGATCGTGGCGGGCTTCGCGATCATCGGCGGCCACCGCGTGGCGGTCATCGGCCAGCAGAAGGGCGCCGACACGGAGGAGAACGTCCGCCGCAACTTCGGCATGCCCCACCCCGAGGGCTACCGCAAGGCGATGCGGATCATGGAGCTGGCGGAGCGCTGCGGCCTGCCGGTCGTGACCTTCGTCGACGTCCCCGGCGCCCACCCGGGCTCCGAGTCCGAGGAGCGCGGCATCGCCGACGCAATCGCCCGGTCCGTCGGCCTCATGACCCGCCTCCGGACGCCGATCGTCACCGTCATCACCGGCGAGGGGGGCTCCGGCGGGGCGCTCGCGATCGCCGTCGGCGACGTCGTGCTTGCCCTCGAGAACGCGGTCTACTCGGTGATCAGCCCGGAGGGCTGCGCGAGCATCCTGTGGCGTACGACCGACGAGGCCCCGACCGCCGCGTTCGCGATGAAGATGACCGCCCAGGACCAGCTCGCGCTCGGCGTCGTGGACGAGGTGATCCCCGAGCCCGCGGAGGGTGCCCACACGGACCCGGCCGAGACGGGCCGCCGCCTCAGGTCCGTCATCGTCCGCGAGCTGGACCGCCTCACCGCCATCCCGGTCGACGCGCTGGTGGACCAGCGCTACCGCCGGTACCGTGCCCTCGGGCCGTACGGCGAGATCGCCGCCCCGACCCCGACCCCGCCCGTGCCGCCGCGGCATGGCCTCGCGGATCGCCTCCGCGGGTTCCTCGAGGCAGGCGGGCGCGCGATCCCCGCGCCCCTCCCCGTCGGGCGCCGCCATGACCCTCCCGCCCGCGAGGACGTGTAGCCGATGCCCGAACCGCACCGCCCGAGCGACCGCACCGCCGCGCAGCGCGAGGCCGACCATGCCGGCCTCGCCCGACTGTCAGAGACGCTGGTGCCAGCGCTCGTCTCCAAGCTCAACGCGTCCGGCCTCGGCGAGCTCGAGGTCCGCGAGGGCGACTGGCGGATCCGCCTCCGCCGGCCCGCCGGCACGGTGACGCAGCCCCGCCGCGAGCGCCCCCGCAGCGCCGCTCACGCGCCCGCCCGCCCCGGCGTGACCGCCGCCCCCGCGGAGCCACGCGACCCGCATCGAGCCCCCGCGCTGTCCCCGGCCGTCGGCGTCTTCCGCGCCATCGCGTCGGCGGGCACCAGGGTGCGCTCGGGCGACCGCATCGCTGTCGTGGACCTCCTGGGCATCCCGCAGGACGTCATTGCCCCGATCGACGGGCTCCTCGTCGAGGTGCTCGTCGAGACCGGACATCCCGTCGAGTACGGCGAGGAGGTGGCGATCGTCGCGGAGCCCGTGGACCTGGACGCCACCGCCACGGACGGGGAGGCCGAGGCGTGATCACCCGCGTCCTGATCGCCAACCGGGGGGAGATCGCCCTGCGGATCCTCCGCGCCTGCCGGACGCTCGGCCTCGAGGCCGTCGTCGCCTACTCCGAGGCGGACCGCGAATCCCTGCCCGTGATGCTCGCCGACGAGGCGATCTGCATCGGCCCTGCGGACGCGCGACGCTCGTACCTCTCGGCCCCCGCGATCATCTCCGCAGCCATGGTCACCGGCTGCGACTCGATCCACCCGGGCTATGGGTTCCTGTCGGAGGACGACGCGTTCGCGGACGCGGTCCGTGCGCACGGGATCACGTTCATCGGCCCGTCCGCGCACGTCCTGGAGCGGTTCGCGTCAAAGGCCGCAACGCGCCAGATGCTCGCCGCGCACGGCCTGCCCACCATCCCGGGCTCCGGGCTCCTCGTGGACGACCAGCAGGCGCTCGACGAGGCGGAGCGCATCGGCTACCCGGTCCTCCTGAAGCCCTCCTCGGGCGGCGGCGGCAAGGGCATGCGGATGGTCCGCTCGCCGCGCGAGCTCTCGGCGGTTCTGCCGATCTGCCGCTCCGAGGCGAAGGCCGCGTTCGGCGACGACTCGCTGTACCTCGAGAAGTGGCTCGAGGACAACCGCCACGTGGAGATCCAGGTCGCCGTCGACCGGTTCGGGCACGGCGTCCACCTCTGGGAGCGTGACTGCTCCGTCCAGCGCCGCCACCAGAAGATCCTCGAGGAGTCGCCGTCCCCGGCGATGACCCCGGCCGGCCGTCGCGAGCTCGCTGAGCGCGCGATCAAGGCGGTCGTCGCGGCGGGCTACGAGAACGTCGGCACGCTCGAGTTCCTCGTCGACGGCGAGGGCAACGCCTACTTCATCGAGATCAACTGCCGGATCCAGGTGGAGCACCCGGTGACCGAGATGCTCACCGGCATCGACCTCGTCACCACCCAGATCCGCATCGCCGCCGGGGAGCCGCTGGGCCTGACCCAGGCCGACATCCCGCAGCGCGGCCACGCCATCGAGTTCCGGATCAACGCCGAGGACGCCGAGCACGAGTTCCGTCCCGGCGCCGGCACCATCGAGCGGTTCAACGCCCCGGGCGGCCCCGGGGTGCGCTTCGACTCGCACGCCTTCGCCGGCTACGAGGTCCCGCCGTACTACGACTCGCTCCTGGGCAAGCTCGTGGTCTGGGGCCCCACCCGCGAGGCCGCCATCGCCCGGGGGCGTGCCGCCCTCGCCGAGCTCGTCGTGGAGGGCGTCGTGGTCAACACGCCAATCCACCGCGCGCTGCTGGAGTCCGAGCCGTTCCTGGAGGGCCGGTTCACGACGAACCTGCTCGACCGGATCGGCAGCGCCGCCTTCCTGGCGGCCGCGGAGCGCTCGTCGTGAGCCACGCATCCACACCTGAACGGACCCGCGTGCACACGTGCACGGACCCGCACGCTCGCCGTCGCTCCCTGCCCACACACTCTCCTTTGATCCCTGCCTGGAGCCGCCCGTGACCGACGCCACACCCGAGACGGACGCCGCGCCCGACGCCGCGCCTGACGCAAAGCCCAGCCTCGCCGCCCCGTTCTCCACGAGGGTCATCGAGGGCCTCATCCCGCACCGTTGGCCATTCCTGCTCGTCGACCGCATCGTTGAGTACGAGCCCGCCGAGAAGCGGATCGTCGGCATCAAGGCCGTGACCGCCACCGAGTGGTTCTTCCAGGGTCACTTCCCGGGTCTGCCTGTCATGCCGGGCGTGATCCAGGTCGAGGCGCTCGCCCAGACGATGGCCTGCTACGTGGCCTGCCAGCCGGGCTTCGGCGACCGAATGGGGCTGTTCGCCGGCATCGACGAGGTCCGCTTCAAGCGGCTCGTCGTGCCGGGTGATGTGCTCCGTCTCGAGGTCACGATGGAGAAGCTCGGCAGCCGGTTCGGCAAGGGCCGGGGCGTCGCCTCGGTCAACGGCGAGGTTGCCTGCGAAGGCCTGCTGTCGTTCGTCATCCCGCCCGCGGGGGTCCTGCGATGACGACTCGCTCGCAGGCCCCGGAGGTCGCACGATGACCCGGATCGCGGTCCTCTCGGACATCCATGGCAACAGCGTCGCCCTCGAGGCGGTGCTCAAGGAGCTCAAGCGCGAGAAGCCGGACTTCGTGCTGGTCGCGGGTGACCTTGTCCTCAACGGCCCCGATCCGAACGGGGCGATCGACGCGCTGCGCGCCCTCGAGGGCGACGGCGGGTTCATCGTGTCGGGCAACACGGACATCGCCGTCGGCGACTTCGACTACGGCGCCGCGTTCCCGCAGTACCAGGATGGCGTGCCGGACACGATCACCGCGGCGGCTGAGTGGGCGCATGACGAGCTGGGCGACGACCAGCTCGCCTGGCTCCGCCGGCTGCCGGCCGAGCGCCGGATCCGGGCCGGCGAGGACCAGCTGGTGCTCGTGGTGCACGCGTCGCCCGGGTCGCAGACCCGCGGCTTCGACCGGGCGCTTGACGCGAACGTCATCCTCGAGCGGGCCGCCGCGACCGACGCGAGGGTGATCTGCGTGGGCCACACGCACGTGCCCGAGGTCCGCGACCTCGGCTGGAAGGTCATCGTCAACAGCGGCTCCGCCGGCTACGTGTTCGATGGCGATCCCACCGCCAGCTGGGCGATGCTGACCGTGGAGGGGACCGAGGTGAGCGCGCAGATCCGGCGGACGGAGTTCGATGTCCTGTCCGTGGCCAACGCCATCAGCGCCCGCGGACTGCCGGGCGATGTCTACCGGGCCGCCACGGTGCGCACCGGGAAGCTCGTCCGATGAGCTGGAGCTGGCCGGAGCGGCCGCGCCGCGTCGTCGTCACGGGCACCGGGGCCCTCACGGCGCTGGGTCAGGACGTGGAGTCCACCTGGGCGGGCCTGCTCGCGGGGCATTCCGGCGTGGCCCCGATCACCCAGTTCGACGCGACGCGCGTCAGCGTGAAGATCGCCGCCGAGGTCAAGGACTTCGACGCGTCGGGGGTCCTCGACCGCAAGGAGATCCGGCGGACGGACCGCTACATCCAGTTCGCGCTGGTCGCCACGCGCCAGGCGCTCGACCAGGCCGGCCTCCCCGGTCGGCTGGACGGCGACCTCGCCGAGCGGACCGGCGTCATCTTCGGGTCGGGGCTCGGCGGCGTGCACACGCTGTTCGACAACGTGCTGGTGATGGGGGACCGCGGCCCGGACCGGATCTCGCCCTTCTTCATCCCGATGGGCATCGCCAACGTCGGGGCCGGGCAGGTCGCGATCATGACCGGCGCCATCGGCCCCAACTTCGCGACCGTCTCCGCCTGCGCCACCGGGGGCCACGCCATCGGCGAGGCCTGGGAGACGATCCGGCGCGGCGACGCCGACATGATGATCTGCGGCGGCGTGGAGGCCGGCGTCCACGAGGCCACCGTCGGCGGGTTCGCGTCGATGAAGGCCCTCTCGACCCGGAATGACGACCCGGAGGCGGCCTCGCGGCCGTTCGACAAGGGCCGTGACGGGTTCGTGATCGGCGAGGGCAGTGGCGCGCTCATCCTCGAGGCGCTGGAGCACGCGGAGGCCCGCGGCGCGACGCCGCTCGCCGAGCTCGTGGGCTACGGCGCGACAGCGGACGCCTCGCACATCACGCTCCCGGCCCCGGGCGGCATCGGCGCGGTCCGCGCGGCCCGCCGCGCGCTGGACAAGGCGGGCATGGACGCGTCCGAGATCAGCCACGTGAACGCCCACGCGACGTCCACGCCCGAGGGCGACAAGGCCGAGCTGCAGGCGATCCGGACGATCTTCGGCGACCACGCGGGCAACGTCGCGGTCACGGCCAACAAGTCGATGATCGGCCACACGCTCGGCGCCGCCGGCGCGATCGAGGCGATCGTCACGCTGCTGGCGATGCGCGACGGCCGTGTGCCCCCGACGGCCAACCTCGAGGACCCCGACGACCACGGCGCCGGCCTGGACCTGACGCCGCTCGTCGCAGCGACCCGCCCCATCCCGGCGGCGATGTCCAACTCGTTCGGGTTCGGCGGCCAGAACACCGCCCTCGTGTTCCGGCGGTGGGACGGATGAGCGCGCACCAGTTCCTCTCCCAGGAGCCCGAGGAGGACCGGCCGATGCCCGAGCCCGGCGTCGTGGAGCGCGACCTCGTGGAGCCGGTCGCGGTGGGTCCCGGCGAACCGCCCGGCACGACCGCCTCCGCCAGCCCCGCCGCCTCCGCCAGCCCCGCCGCGCCCTCCACCGATGGCGCGAGCCCCGCCGCGGACGCGTCGCTGCTCGCCCTCGTGGACCGCCTGACCGCGGTGCTCGAGAAGAGCGAGCTCGGCGAGCTCGAGGTGTCCGCCGGCGGCACGACGATCATCCTCCGCTCCCCCGCGGCGATCGAGCGGAGCGTGGCCGTGACCGCCGCTCCGGCCCTCGAGGTTGGCGTCCATCCGTCCGACACACTGGCAGCCGCCGGTGGCCCGGGCGCCCCGGCCGCGGCCGCCGCTCCGGCCAAGCCGTCCGTGAAGGCGCCGCTCACCGGCATCTTCTACGGCGCGCCTTCGCCGGGCGCCACGCACTACGTGAAGGCTGGCGACCACGTGGCGGTGGGCCAGATCATCGGCCTCATCGAGGCGATGAAGCTGTTCAACGAGATCAAGAGCGACCTCGCGGGGCGGGTGGTCCGCGTCTGCGCGGACAATGGGGCGCTGGTGAAGGCGAAGCAGCCGCTGATCGAGGTCGAGCCCGCATGACGTCCGGTGGAACGCGCTCCGTCCGGCTGACCGGCTGGGGCCGGTACGCCCCCGCCCAGGTGCTCACGAACGCGGACCTCGAGCGCATCGTCGACACGTCCGACGAGTGGATCGTCACCCGCACCGGGATCCGCGAGCGGCGCGTCGCCGCGGCCGACGAGACCACCGCGTCCATGGCGGCCGTCGCGGGGCTGCGCGCCATCCACACCGCCGGCCTCGACCCGACCGACATCGACCTGATCATCGTCGCGACGCTCACGCCCGACTACTGGATGCCATCGACGGCCGCGCTCGTCAAGGAGGCCATCGGCAACACGAAGGCGCCCGCCTTCGACGTGTCGGCCGCCTGCTCCGGCTTCGTCTACGCGTATGCGACGGCGAGCGCCTACCTCGCCGCCGGGATGGCGACGCACGCCCTGGTCATCGGCGCCGAGCTGCTGACCCGGTTCCTGGACTACTCGGACCGCGGCACCTGCATCCTGTTCGGGGACGGCGCCGGGGCGGTCGTGCTCTCGGGGAGCGAGGAGCCCGGCACGCCCGTGGGCATCGAGATGACGACCGACCCGCAGGGCGCGTACATGATATGGCTCCCGGCGGGCGGGTCCAAGAGCCCGCCCTCGGCCGAGACCATCGCCCGCGGCGAGCATCACATCCGCATGGAGGGCAAGGAGACCTACCGGTTCGCGACGCGGACCCTGGCCTCCACCTCGCTCGCGGCGGTGGCGAAGGCCGGCTGGACGCAGGACGACGTCGACCTGATCATCCCGCACCAGGCCAACATCCGGATCATCGAGGCCGTGGCCAGGGGCCTGGACCTCCCGATGGACAAGATCTACGTCAACCTCGACCGCTACGGCAACACGTCGGCGGCCTCCGTGCCGATCGCGCTCGCCGAGGCCGTCAACGAGGGCCGCGTGAAGATCGGCGACAAGCTCGTGTTCGTGGCGTTCGGGGCCGGCTTCACGTCCGGGGCTGTGGCCCTCGAGTGGACCGCCGACCCGACGCGCGGTCTGGGCGCCGATGACGCCGTGCGCGCCAGGGACGTCTCCGTGCGCCTGCCCGTGAACTGGGACTCGGTGGACCCGATCCCCGAGGCCCTCGCCGAGGTCCTTGCCCGCCCGCTTCCGGGGCACATGGACCTGTCCGACGTCGCGCCCGGCGAGCCCGAGCACGCCCACCCGTCAACCCGCTGACCAACGCCCTGGCGGCGCGCCGGGGTCATCCCGCAGGAGGGAGCACCCAATGCTCGATCTCACCGGCAAGGTCGCCATCGTCACCGGTGGCTCACGCGGAATCGGCCGCGCCGTGTCCCTGATGCTGGGACGGCAGGGCGCCGACGTCGCCTTCATCGACCGGGCCGCGTGCCTGATCGATGACCATACGAAGGGCGATGTCGAGGCGCTCGGGCGCCGCTCGATCTGCGTGGGTGGAGACGTGACCTCCCCGGAGTCTTGCGCACAGACCGTCGCGGAGACGCTCAAGGCCTTCGGCCGCATCGACATCCTGGTCAACAATGCCGGCATCACCCGCGACGACCTCGCGATGCGGATGACGGACCAGGCGTGGGCCGACGTCCTCAACGTGAACCTGACCGGCTCGTTCTACATGGCGCGGGCGGTCCTGCGACCGATGCTCAAGCAGCGCTCGGGTCGGATCATCAACATGTCCAGCGTGTCGGGGCAGATGGGCAACGCCGGACAGGCCAACTACTCGGCATCCAAGGCTGGCCTGATCGGCCTGACGAAGGCGCTCGCCCGCGAGGTCGCCTCACGCGGCATCACGGTGAATGCCGTGGCGCCGGGCTTCGTCGTGACCGAGCTCACCGATGGGCTCCCGGACAATGTCAAGGACGCGATCAAGGGCGCCACGCCGCTCGCCCGCTTCGCGACGCCGGACGAGATCGCCGCCGCCGTCACCTTCCTCGCCTCCGACGAGGCCGCCTACATCACGGGCCAGGTGCTCGGGGTCGACGGCGGCCTCGCCATGATGTAGCGGTGTCCTTCGACGTCGAGCCCACCGCCATCCCCGAGGTCAGGATCGTCCGGCCCCGGCGGTTCGGGGACGAGCGAGGCTGGTTCAGCGAGGTGTTCCAGGCCGCCGCCTTCGCCGACCTCGGACTCCCCACCGGCTTCGTCCAGGTCAACCAATCACGCTCGCAGCGCGGCGTGCTCCGGGGCCTGCACTTCCAGTGGGACCCGCCCCAGGGCAAGCTGATGCGCGTCGTCCGTGGCCGGGCCTTCATGGTCGCGGCCGACATCCGGCCCGGGTCGCCGACGCTGGGCCGCGTCGTCACGCTCGAAGCGTCGGTTGACGAGCCCGTCCTGTTCTGGGCCCCGGCGACCTTCGCGCGCGGGTTCTGCGCCCTCGAGGACGACACCGAGATCGAGTACTTCTGCACCAACGCCTACAACCCTGCGGCCGAGTCCGGCATCCGCTGGGACGATCCCGAGCTGGCGATCGCATGGCCCGTCGCCGAGCCGCGGCTGTCGCCCAAGGACGCCGCCGCGGGATCGCTCGCGGACTGGCTCGCCCGCCCCGAGTCGGAGGCCTTCCGCTGCACGGCGCAGGCGAACGACTCAGAGGATTCCCCTGGCGGGGGTATGCTACGCGCCGGTCGTCACGCGTCGCGGCGTGGCGGACCGGTACGATTGGGTGGTGTTGAGTGAGGTCCCCCTTGCATACGCTGCCCCGAGACGCAGTCGGCTCACGGCGGACGCGGGAACATAAGTGGGGGTCATGACCAAGAAGTCGGCGGTCATCGCCGCCCTGCTCTCGTTCGTCTTCCCGGGCCTCGGCCACCTGTACCTGGGCCTCAGGCGCCAGGCGCTGGTGTTTGCCCTGCCCGCGGCCCTGATCACCGTCGTGATCGGCCTCGAGCTGATGAACGGGCCAGACTCGATCCTGGCCTACCTGATCACCCCGTCGGGCTCCATGACGGCGTTCATCCTGTTCCTCCTGGCGGGCGGTTGGCGGATCGTCGCGATGGCGGATGCCGCCCTCCGGGCCCGGCGCAGCTCAGGCCTGCGCGCCCCGGGCGCGATCGCCATCGGTACCCTGCTGGCGATCGTGGTCGTGAGCCACGGCGCGGCGGCCTACGTCTCGTACACGGTCTACGACGCGGGCAGCAAGATGTTCGTCGCCGCGGGGCCGGACGATGGCTCGGGCACCCCGGCGCCTGACGGCACTGCTGGCTTCGATGCCTCGGGAGCGCCTCTCCCAACCGAGTCGGATGACTACCAAGTGGTACCGGAGCAGACTCCGGCGACCGAGCAGTCGCGCATCAACATCCTGCTGACGGGCGTGGACTCCGCGGAGACGCGGACCACCGCCCTCACCGACACCCTGATCGTGGTGAGCATCAACCCTGTCGACAAGTCGGTCGTGATGCTCAGCCTCCCCCGGGACATCTCCAGGTTCCCCCTCTATGACGGACGGACATACGAGGGGAAGATCAACTCCTTCATGACGTGGGTCCGGAACCATCCCAAGGACTTCGACGAGAAGCCGTTTCCGGCGCTCATGAAGCAGGTCGGGTACATCGTCGGGGTCCCGATCCACTACTTCGCCGCCATCGACCTCCAGGGCTTCCTGAGGATGGTCGATGCCGTGGGTGGCGTCACCGTCGACAACCCCAAGGCGATCAACGACCCGCGCTACGACTGGCTGGACGGTACGTCCGGGTTCTCTCTCGAAGCCGGCAAGGTCAAGCTCAATGGCCGGACGGCGCTCGCCTACGCGCGATCGCGCCAGGGCATCGGCGACTCGGACTTCACGCGCGCCGCGCGCCAGCAGCAGCTGCTCGTGGCCCTCCGGGCCAAGCTCGCGTCCGCGGACATGATCCCCAAGCTGCCCGACATCATCAGGGCGGCGGGCGACACCGTCCGGACCAACCTGCCGACGGACCGGTTCGAGGAGTTCATCACGCTCGCGCGCGAGCTGGACACGGACGCGATCAACCGCGTCGTGCTGACGTACCCCATCGCCTTCCATCCGCCCACGTCGTCGACGGGGGGCGTGTGGACGCTGCAGCTCCACATGGACAAGGTCGCCGAGCTCTCGAAGAAGCTGTTCGGCGAGGACAGCCGGTACGCGGGCAACTGATGCTCCGCCACGATCTGCTCCTCCTCCGCCTTACGCTGCTCGCCGTCGACGGCGTCGCGGCCGTCGCGCTGTTCGTGGCGGTGTCGATGCTGCGACTCGGGCCCGGTTGGACCGGGGCCTGGCAGGCCGCAGGGTCTCCCTGGTGGGCATGGGCCGTCATGTACGCCCTGATCTGGGTGGGTGCCGAGTGGCTCCACCAGCTCGACCAGCTTCGTTCCCGCTGGACGCTCCGTGGCGAGGTCATCGACATCGTTCGGGCTGTCCTGCTCGCCGCGGTGACGGTGTTCAGCCTCCTGTTCCTGGTGCACGCCCCGGAGGTCAGCCGCCTCTTCCTGGTCGCCCTCTTCACCGGCCAGCTCGTCTACACCCTGGCACAGCGCGGCCTGCTGCGTTGGGGCCTGGTGATGGCACGGAACCGCGGCATCGGGAGACGCAACATCCTCATCCTGGGCACCGGCCGTGCGGCACGGGACGTGGCGCGGCGCCTGGAGCGCCATCCTGCCCTCGGGTACCGGGTGATCGGGTTCCTCGGACGACCGAATCCGGCCTGCGCGACCGTGCTCGGGCCGCTTGACCAGGTCGAAGGGATCGTCCGGACGACGGTGGTGGACGAGGTGGTCGCTGCGCTGGAGGCCGAGGAGCTCCCGTACCTGGAGCCCGTTGCCGCCCTCTGCCACCAGCTGGGCAAGCGGCTGCGCGTGGTCTTGCTTCCGGGTGTCTCTCCGATCAGCGGCGGCCGGATCGAGGCCATCGGCAAGGTCGAGATCCTCACCATCTCGAATGGCCCGGATCGACTGCTCGGTCTCGCCCTCAAGCGCCTCCTGGACATCGCGATTGCCGCGCTGGGGCTCCTGGTCCTGTCGCCCATGCTCCTCGCCCTCGCGCTCGGAATCTGGCTTGAAGACCACGGCCCGATCCTCTTCCGCCAGGTGCGGGTCGGCCTGCATGGCAGGCCGTTCACGATGGTCAAGTTCCGGTCGATGGTCCCTGATGCCGAGGACCACCTGGCCGAGCTGGCGGAGGGTAACGAGATCACTGGGCCCGCGTTCAAGATTTCGGCGGACCCCAGGATCACGCGGAGCGGACGCCTGCTGCGCCGCACGAGCATGGACGAGCTTCCCCAGTTCTGGAATGTGCTCCGGGGCCAGATGAGCGTGGTGGGGCCGCGTCCTCCCATGCCCGGTGAAGTCGCGGAGTACGACCTGTGGCACCGCCGCCGGCTGTCGATGAAGCCCGGGATCACGGGTCTGTGGCAGGTCTCGGCTCGTCTCGAGTCGGAGTTCGACCGCTGGGTGGAGCTGGACCTGGCCTACATCGACCGCTGGTCCCTCCTCCTGGACGTGAGAATCCTGCTCAGGACGATCCCAGCCGTGATCGGGCTCACGGGCAAGTAGGCCGTCATGCCCTGACCCGTCATGCCCTCACGGGG
>JANNHX010000200.1:0-10338 GCA_031404615.1 Chloroflexota bacterium | reverse complement strand
GCATGACGCCCTGGCGTCGCTCCCAGGCGGCCGGCTGCTCGTCGGCGTGTTCGGGACGCCCTACGCATGCCCACCCGGTCCCTACGAGCTCGCGCTCCTCGCGGACGAGCAGCTCAGGGCGCGCGGCGCCGGGGTCACGGTCGAGGTCTTCGGCCCGATGCCGATCGCGCTGCCCGTCGTCGGCCCCATCCAGAGTGCGAAGGTCGAGGCGCTCCTCGACGCGGCGGGCATCGTGTTCCATCGCGGCCGCGCGCCCGTCTCGGTGGAGGACCGGGTCGTCAGCTTCGCCGACGGCAGCCGTCTCGACTTCGACCTGCTGTTTGCCGTGCCGCCGCATCGCTGCCCGCAGGTGCTCGTGGACGCCGGCCTCGCCCCCGCCGGCGGCTGGGTCGGCGTTGCTCCGGCGACGCTCGCGACAGGGTTCTCGGGCGTCTACGCCATCGGGGACTGCACCGTGATCAAGCTCGCCAACGGCTTGCCGCTGCCCAAGGCGGGACTGTTCGCGGAGGCGGAGGGCCACGCTGTCGCCGGGCAGATCGCCGCGTCACTTACGGGCCGGACCTCGGAGGCACGGTTCGCCGGCGAGGGAACGTGCTACGCGGAGGTCGCGGGCGGGCGAGCCATCGAGATCAAGGGTCGCTTCCTCGCCGATCCGCCCGCCATCGAGATCTCCGAGCCGTCCGAGGAGCACCTGGCCGGCAAGGTGGCCTTCGAGACAGAGCGGCTGGCCACCTGGTTCGCCGGCTGAGCGTCGGCACCGGATCGCCCAGGCTGCGCGACACGCACACGATCGCCGCGGTGGCGGTCGCCCTACTGCGCTGGCGTGAGGTCCCGACCGTCCCCTACGTCGCTCCTTCGCCGCTTCGCGTTCCTGGGCGTCGCCGAGCCGGATCCCGACCTGCTCACGGGGCGGTTGCCCGGCTGACCGTGACGCCCCGGCTCGCGCGCGGCCGATGAAACGGTTTCCGGCTCGCAGGTACCAACCCATGTAGAGGGCGCGGAATGCGCCCGACACGAGGGACGTACCACTGTGAACGATCGGATCTGGCGGAGCATCACGGGAACGGCCCTCGCGGCATCACTGGTCGCGGCGGGCGCCATCGGGGCGACGGCCGCAGGCGCCTATGCCGACTCGGCGAGGCAGCAGGCCCAGGTGCGGGCCGTAGTCGCGGAGCCGGTCGCGGCGAGCTTGGCGGGCCATGCCCCGATGCCGACGCCGATGGCGTCGCTCGCGGTCACAGCGTACGAGGACCACACGGCGACCCCGGCGCCCAGCGCCACCCCGCGCGCGACACACCGGCCGACGGCCACCACGGTCCACCACGCGGCCGCCACGCACCACCCGGTCGCCACGCCGCGCGCCACGCACCACGCGGCCGCCACGCACCACCCGAAGGCCACGCCGCACCCCACCGAGACGCCGCACCACGGCGGTGGTCACGACGGCGGGCACGAGTAGCCCAGCCATCAGGGGCCGGACGGGCCCGGTCTACCGACCCCACGGCACCTGTGGCAACCCGTCCGCCCCCAACACGATGACCGTCGGCATCCCCGTCGCGCTGGCAGGCGGTCTGTCACGGCCCGGGAGGGCACGAGCGATCTCCACGACCACGACCACCACCGCCCCTGCCGATGACGTGCTCAACAGGATCGAGTGCGACGAGGACGCGCGCCGCGTCGTGCGCGCCGTCCTCGCCGGCGACCGTGACGCCTTCGCCCTGCTCGTGGAGCGCGACGTCGGCAACGTCACCCGGGTCTGCTACCGCGTGCTCGGCGACCGCGATGACGCCGAGGAAGCCACCCAGGAGGCCTTCGTGAGCGCCTACCGCACGCTGCCCGCCTGGCGCGGTGACGGCCCCTTCGGCGCCTGGGTCGCCCGGATCGCGCTGAACATCGCCCTGCGCCGCCGGAAGATTGCGCGGCCGGTCACCTGGATCGATCCAGGATCCCTCGACGGGCCGGCGGACCCGCTGGCCTCCGGCAGCGAGGCGGGCGGCCAGCGCCGGGTCGCCAGGCACTTCCGGGATGCGTCGATCGACGCTGCGCAGGCCACCGACCCCGCGGAGATCGCCGTCACCGTCGAGCGCGAGGCCTCGGTCCGCGAGGCGCTGATGGCCCTCGACGAGCCGTACCGCGAGACCGTCGCGCTGCGCTACTTCGCCGGGCTCACGGTTCCCGAGATCGCCGAGGTGTGCTCGCGGCCGCAGGGCACGGTCAAGACCCACCTCCACCGGGGCCTGCTCCGGCTGCGCGGCCGCCTCGACGACGTGGGGTCGATCCGATGACGACTCGCGGCGGCACCGACAACCCCTGGGAGATCGATCCCGTGGCACCGGCGGACGCCGCTCGGATGCGGTCTGCGGCGGCGGATCTCGAGCGGTTCGCCCGAGCGACTGACATCGCGCCGCGGGCGGGTCTCGCCGCGTCGATCATGACCGCGCTGGAGGCCGAGCCGTCGCCCGCGCCGCTCACTGCCCTGTCCGCGGCAACGCGCCGACGGAGCGCGCCGGCCATGGTGGTGGCGCTGCGCGACGCGTGGCGGGTGGCCTGGTCCGGCGGCCGGCCGGCAGCGATCCGGTTGTCTGCGGGGATGGCGGTGGTGCTGCTTGTCGCGACGACCGGGTCGCTGGGCGGGCTCGCCGCGGTCGGCACATGGAACGCTCTCCAGCCGGCGCCGACGATGACCCCATCGCCGTCGCCTGACGTGGTGCCCGTGGTCGCCCCGCCGGCACACCCAGGCCCCTCGCCCAGCGCAGCGCCCACCAGGGCGGCGCCGAGCCTGTCCCCTGCGCCCACGCCCAAGCCGACACCGTCGGCGACCCCGGGACACACGCCCCGACCGACCACGCGGCCGGCGCCGAAGCCCACGGCCAGACCAACGCCGCGCCCGACACGCCACCCGGAGCCGACGGCCATGCCGCCGCCGACGCATCACCCGGAGCCCACCCACGACGCGGGGGGCGACTGACCGATCCGGCCCTCAGCTCGTGCTGACCGGCGCCTCGTGGTGGAGCAGGTCCGCGTGCGGGTCCACGCCGTCGTGACCGCACGGGTTCACGTGGATGACGGCCGTGTCCAGCTTCGCGATGTCATGGAGCAGGCGATGGCGCACCTCCTCCGCCACGCGGTGGCCCTGCGTGACGGTCATGTCGCAGTCCACGGTGATGGCCATGGACGCCTCCAGGGCATGACCGACCCACCGGAGCCGCACCCGTGTCACGTCCTGGACGTCCGCCACGGAGCGCACCGTCCGCTCGACGTCGTCCACGAGCTCGGGCTCCACGGCATCCATCAGGCGGCCCAGCATCTGTGCCGTCGCCTGCTTGAGGACGACGAGGATCGCGACCGTGATGAGCAGCCCGACGAGCGGATCGGCGATCGGGAAGCCGAGGGCCACGCCGATCGCGCCCGCGACCACGGCGAGCGACGTCAGGCCGTCCGTCCGGGCGTGGTACCCGTCCGCGACCAGGGCCGCTGACCCGATCTCCCGCCCGATCCGGATCCGGTAGAGCGCGACGAGCTCGTTGCCGGCGAACCCGATGACCCCCGCTGCCATCACGATCGGGATGTTCGTGATGACGACCGGGTTGATGAGGCGCGTGATCGACTCGTAGGCCGCCAGCGCGGCCGACGCGAGGATCATGAGCAGGACGAAGAGCCCCGCGAGATCCTCCGCCCGGCGATAGCCGAAGGTGTAGCGGCGCGTCGCCGCGCGCGTCCCCAGGACAAAGGCGATCCAGAGCGGGATCGCCGTCAGCGCGTCGCTGAAGTTGTGGATCGTGTCCGCGAGCAGCGCGACGGAGCTCGTGAGGAGGACCACGATGAGCTGGAGCACGGCGGTGATGCCGAGCGCGACCAGCGAGATCTTGACCGCCCGGATGCCCTTTGCGTTGCTGGTCAGCGCCTCGTCGACGGCATCGGCGGGATCGTGGCTGTGGCCCACGATCGAGGCCAGGAAGCCGGCGACCCCGCCATGGGCGTGCTCGTGCGGGTGATCGTGGTCGTGGTCGTGGTCGTGGTCAGGATCGTGGTCGTGGGGCTCGTTCACGGATCCAGTCTCGAAGGGCGGCTCCCGCGGTTCAAGGACAAATGGCCCATCAGCGGTGTGGACATGCCCGCAGTTCCACGCTCAGCAGCAGTCGTCATCACCACGCCACGCCTCCCGCGCCTCCTTCGCGATGAAGATCGTCATCGCCAGCGCGGCGATCGGATCGGCCCACCACCACCCGAGCAGTGCGTTGGCGCAGATGCCGATGAGCAGGACGACCGAGAGCCAGAAGCACGCGTTGGTCTGGAAGGCGTCGGCGGTCATGGCCCGCGATCCCAGCGCGATCCCGACACGGCGCTTTGCGCGCGCGAGCCACCACATGGCGAGGAGCGATGCGAGTGCGAGCCCGATGCCGACCGCGGACGGCTGTGGACGTTCGCCCGCGAGCAGCGAGGTGATCGACTCCCAAGCGATGAACGCCGCGAGCAGGACAAGCGAGCCGGCGACCAGCTTCTGGGCCCGCCGCTCAACCCGCTCGATCCGCTCCTTGTCGCCCTCGGCGGCGTTCCGCTCCGCCAGCAGGCGCCAGATCATCACCGAGCCCGAGGCCGACTCCACGAACGAGTCCACGCCGAACCCGATGAGCGCCACCGAGCCCGCGGCCAGGCCGGCCGCGATCGCCACGAGGCCTTCGACGACGTTCCAGCCGACCGTGAGGTACTCGAGGCGGAGGGCCCGCCTCAGGAGTGCGGGCCGGCCGGGCTCAAGGGCGGCGGTGATGGTCATCATGTATGGCTCCGTTCCTCAAACCGTCGCCTGTCCGCGGTCTCGAGCTGGAAGGTGGCGTGCTCGATGTCGACGTCGTCGGACGTCACGAGACCGTCACCTCGCCGAGCATGGACGGGTGCGGATCGCACGTGAAGGCGTGCACGCCGCGCGGCAACGCCGGGACGTCGTAGGTAACGACCCTGGGCCCGCTGAAGATCTCGCCGCGGAAGAGTGCCGCGCCGTCGGGTCCCGAGGCGTAGATCGCGACGTTGTGCGGGATCTTCACGTCGCGATGGTCGAACTCGAGCTTGAACGGGGTCTCGGCGGGGACCGAGAACTCGGCGAGGTCGAACGCGAGGTCGAGCGCGACGATCCTGACGACCAGACCCGACGCTGCGGTCGCCGGGGCTCCGCTCGGGTCGGCCGTGCCGTCATCGTCCGCGTCCGGGGCGAAGGTCCAGCCCGGAGCGCGGGGGCCGGCGCACGCTCCGGCGACCGCGCTCAGCCCCGCCAGGAGCGACAGACGCAGGAGGTCCCGCCGGCTGAGTCGGTCGTCCATCGTCAGCGCGCGAGGCTCCCGGCGATCACGTCCGGCCGTTCGGCCACATGGGTCGCGGCGCCGACGACCAGTTCCCGGAGGTGGTCGTCCACGAGGCGGTACCAGGCGACGCGCCCCACCTTGCGGCGCTCGACGGCGCCGCGCTCTCGGAGGTAGCGGAGCTGGTGGGAGAGCGCGGACACGCTCATGCCGATGACGAGCGCCATGTCGCAGACGCACAGCTCCTGGTCGCTGATGGCGAGAAGATGCAGGATCCGGGCCCGCGACGGGTCCGCGAGCGTGGCGAAGAGATCTGCGACCTCGCGCGATCCATGGGCACCGAGCGCCCGCGCCAGGAGTGGCTCGATCACATCGGGGTGGCGGCACTCCGTCGAGCAGGCCTCGACATCGATCTCGGATCCAAACACTTGAGCCATGCCTCAAGTATGACCTTGAGCCGCACGGCCCGCCATGTACAAGGCGATAGACCCCGTCCATGACGAACGACGGATGGTCGATCGTTGAGCCGCGGCTCAAGAATAGGACGACCCGGCGACCCGCGTTCGGAGTGCTCGCCGCACCGGAAGGAACCAGAGCGATGCGTCTCACGATCTCCCGGCGAACCACGGCGCCGGCCATGCTTGCCTTCTCGCTCCTGCTCGGCGGCACGACCGCCGGCTGCTCAGGCGCCGACCCGACCGGCACCGCTGCTACCGATGGCGGCGCCACGGCCGCCGAGGCCGTCGTTCCCTCGGGCAACGTGGTCGTCCCGACCGCCGACGTCGTCGCCGCGGCCTGGGAGCGGCGGCCCGAGTTCGTCCGGGCACTGCCGGAGGACTGGCAGGCCGCCTACAAGTTCGCACTGGCCCGCCCGGACGTCATCGGCTGGATGCCCTGCAACTGCGGCTGTGGCGGCGATGGCCACCGGAGCAACCTCGACTGCTTCTTCATCACCCGCGAGAGCGGCGAGATCACCTTCGAGGAGCACGGCTCGTACTGCGACATCTGCGTGGAGACCTCGAACCTCGCGGCGAAGCTCCTCGCCGAGGGCAAGACGATGGCCCAGATCCGCGCCGCGGTCGACGAGACCTTCGGTGGCGGCGGCCACAGCACCGATACGCCGCTGCCGCCCGCCTGAGCGTCCTGGCCAGCGGACCCGTCCGGGCCGCGCACCCAACCAGGCCCGCCTCGAGGACCGGACCGCGTCCTCGTCAACGGTGTCTGCAACGCGATCAATCGGCTGAGAACCGCTGCTCCTTCCACGGGTCCGCCTCGTTGTGGTAGCCGTAGCGCTCCCAGAAGCCCAGCTGGTCGTGGGCCAGGAACTCCAGGCCGCGGATCCACTTCGGACCCTTCCAGAAGTACTTCTTGGGCACGATGAGCCGCAGCGGGTAGCCGTGGTCCGGCTCGAGCGGCTCGCCCTCATAGGTGTCGGCGAGGAGGACGTCGTCGTCGTCCAGCACGGAGAGCGGCACGTTGGCGGTGTAGCCCTGCTCCGCGTGACCGATGACGTGCGTGGCCGTGGGCCGCACCTGTGCCAGCTCCAGGATCGTCTGGATCGCCACGCCTTCCCAGTGGGTGTCCAGCTTCGACCAGCGGGTCACACAGTGGATGTCCGTGGTGACCTCCTTGCGCGGGAGCGCCCTGAACTCGTCCCAGGTGAGGCGGAACGGGCTGTCGATCTCGCCGTGGACGCGGAAGTCCCACGTCGCGAGGTCGACGCGCGGCACGGACCCGTAGTGGAGGACCGGGAACTTCTCGGTCAGGTACTGGCCCGGGGGCACGCGGTTGGCCACCGTGGCGTCGGGGCGGCGGTCGCCGAAGAGTCGCTCGAACATCGTGATCTCCCGCGCTCAAGGTGGGGCGCTCGTCGGGGCGTCGTGGCTTCGTGGTCCTGTTCGCAGGAACGATACCCGCGGATCGTGACGATGCCGTGAAGGGGCACCCAACGCCCGCAGCGAGGGCACCGGAGCGCTGGCGCGCGCGGACCGGGTATCGTTCGCCCATGCCCATCGATCCGAAGGTCGTCATCGTCATGCCCGCGTACAACGCCGCCCGCACGCTGGAGCGGACCTACGCGGACATCCCGCACGACCTCGTGGACCACATGATCCTCGTCGACGACGTGTCGAAGGACGAGACCGTGGAGATCGCCCGCCAGCTCGGCCTCGAGGTCATCGTCCACCGCCAGAACCTGGGCTACGGCGGCAACCAGAAGACCTGCTACGACCGGGCGCTCGAGTGGGGCGCCGATGTCGTGGTGATGCTCCACCCCGACTACCAGTACGACGCCACGCGGATCCCGCAGCTGGTCGCGCCGATCCTCGCCGGCGAGAAGGACCTGATGCTGGGCAGCCGGTTCCTGGGCGACCCGATCGCCGGCGGCATGCCCAAGTGGAAGTACGTGTCCAACCGGTTCCTGACCGGCGTGGAGAACGCAGCCTTCGGGCTCCACCTCTCCGAGTACCACACGGGCCTGCGCGCCTACTCGCGCCGCCTGCTCGAGACCATCCCGTACCGGCTCAACTCGGACGACTTCGTCTTCGACCAGGATCTCATCGCCCAGGTCGTGGCAGCGGGCGGCATGGGCGTCGGCGAGATCGCCGTACCGACGCGCTACTTCACCGAGGCGAGCTCCGTGGGCTTCAAGCGGAGTGTCGTGTACGGCCTCTCGACCCTGCGCGTGGTGGGCCGGTACCTCCTGCACCGCACCGGGGTCCGCCGGTCGGCGAAGCTGCGCCCGCGCGTCTCCGCGAGCGACACCGGCGTCGTCTGACGATGGGCCGCCTCCGCGGGGGACTGGGCCGGGCGGTCCTGGGGGTCACGATCTCCATCATCGCGCTGGCGCTCGTGGCCCGCTCCGTGGACGTCGGGGCGGCCGGGGAGGCGCTCCGCTCGGCCGACCCACGCTGGGTCGCGCTCCTCTTCGTGTTCCTGGCGGTCGACATCCTGCTGCGCGCCGTCCGCTGGCGTGTGCTGCTGGCGCCGCTCGCCGCGGTCTCGTTCCGCGACACCCTCTCGTCGCTGCTCGTTGGGTACCTCGCCAACAACGTGCTGCCGGCGCGGCTCGGGGAGATCGTGCGGAGCCACGACCTCGGCGAGCGGACCGGGGTCAGCCGCTCCGCGATCCTGGGCACGATCGTCATCGAGCGGATCGTGGACACCTTCGTCGTGGTGTCGATCGCCGCGGCGGCGATCCTCGTGCTGTCGGTTCGTGGTGTCGTCGCCTCGGCGGTGATGGTCGGGTTCGCGGTCACGGCGCTCCTGGTCGTCGGCGTGGTCGTCGGCATCTACGCGCACAAGCTGCCCGGCGCGGACCGGGTCCGGGTCTTCCTCGGGCGGTGGCCGCGGGTCCGCGGGATCCTCGCCAAGCTGCGGACGGGGCTCGCGGTCGCGAGCGACTGGCGGACGATGGGCGCGGCGGTCGTGCTCTCCATCGGCTCCTGGTCGTGCACGGTCCTCGCGTTCGCGGCAGCCGCCCAGGCGGTTGGCGTGGAGCCGACGATGGGCCAGGCCGCCCTCCTTGCCGCGGGCACGAACCTCGCGACGGCGGTCCCCGCGGGCCCGGGCTACGTCGGCACCTTCGAGCTGGCAACCGTGACGATCGCGGCATCCGTGGGCATCGCGCGGGAACCCGCGCTCGCGTTCGCAATCCTCGTGCACGCGGCCACCCTGCTGTTGACCTCGATCGGCGGGGCCATTGCGCTCGTGCTGAGGGGCCGACGCCGCGCTACCGTTCGACGCGAGGCCGTGGCCCCCGAACGGGCGGCGTCGGCCGAAGGGGATGCGTGACGTGGGGTCCGGGTCGATGACGGGCACGGGTGGGGAGCGGGTCCAGCGGGCATGGCCCGGCGCGATCGAGTGGGGCGGCGACTGGCTGGCAGAGACCGCCAGCGAGCTGGGTCACCTCGGGTTTGTGCTCCGCGACGGGTCCGAGACGGGCTCCGTACCCGGGCCGCGGCTGCTGGTCGCGGTTCGGGAGAAGCCGACGCTCGAGCACTTCGACCCCGAGCTCGTCACCTTCTGGGAGGTACGCGACAGGCGCGGGCGCGTCGCCACCGTGGACCGGACCACGGCCGTGCCGGCGGCCCGCCGCTGGTCCTGGGGCCCGATCCGGGTTACCGACCGGGTGCCCGTGAGCAACCAGTTCCTCGGGTTCGGCGGGACGCTGCTCGGCGACGCGATCGACCCGGCTGCGACCTACCTCGCCTTCGCGTCGCGCGCCCCGATCGTCCGCTGGGCGGGCCACTCGCAGGGCGTCGACTCGCTCGTGGATGAGATCGGGGCGTTCTTCGCGCGGCTCATGGTCCCGGTGGACTACCAGCCCGAGGCGGAGACACGTGTCGCGGCAGCGGATCCCGAGGCGCTGTATGCCGTGTTCCTCGGGCACTCGATCGAGCGGCTGCACCGGAGCCGCAAGCTGCGCGACGCCGATCCGCAGACAGCCGGCTGGCTCGAGCACGAGGGGTACCGCCTGGCCCACGATTCGCCGGGGCACTGGGCCGAAGGGCAGGAGCTGCTCGGCTGGCTGGATCTGGGGTAGGGGGTTCCGGGTCGAGTCCCGCGGCGGTCATCGTCCCGCGGCCTGACACGCGCTCACCGGGGCTGACCGCTGACCCTGGCAGGCGCTCACCGGGGCGTACCGAGGACCGGGGCTCACCGCGGACCCGGGCCCGAGCCCCTGGCACAGCCTCGTGCCCGATCGGGGGTGCTGGCGTAGAGCTCACCGCAGAATCGACGGTTACTGGGCCGAGCTCTGCACGTGCGGTGGCGATCTGGCACCCAGCGGTGCCAGGGGGGCGGGGATCGACCCGCCGTCGCGGGCGGCGACCCGTCACGCCACCCCCAGGAATCGAACGGGCCCCGGCGGAGCCGGGGCCCGAAGAACGGAACGAACGAAAGGGAACGGCCTACTTGATGAGGCCGTTCGCCTGGAGGAAGGCCTTCGCCACGTCGGCGACGTCCTTCTGGTCCACCGCCACCTGGACGCCCAGCTCAAATCAGCCACGCGATTGGCGGTCACGATCGGATTTATCTGTCTGAC
>JANNHX010000199.1:0-5696 GCA_031404615.1 Chloroflexota bacterium | reverse complement strand
AAGGAGATGAGCAGGATCCCGCCGGCGAGGAGGCTCGCGATCCAGCCGACGAGGTAGAGGGCCGGGACCGCGCGTCCGTCGAGGCTGAAGATGCCGGGCCGCGCCGGGGGTGCCTCGGAGCCGGGCTCGGAACCGGGCTCGGAACCGGGCTCGGCCGCGTCGTCGAGGGGCGTCAGCGGGCCGCCGTCCGATCCCTGGGTCAAGGCTCCGAGACGGGACCCGACGCACTGCGCCCACCGGACGCGGGTCGGGCCGCGGGCCTCGCTGAGCCGCCACGGGGCCCGGACCGGGTGGAGCGGGAGCCCGGCGCATCGAGCCGGTCGAGGTCGTCGAGACCCGCGGAGATGGGCTCGTAGGCCGCGATGTCACCGCGCTCGAAGTCCTTGCCGCACCACGCGCAGAGCGACCAGTCGAGGCCGACCAGCCGGCCGCAGTTCGCGCAGACGCGATTGAGCCGCGTGCGGCAGCTTGGGCAGATGATCCACTCGTCGGCGATGCGCCGTCGGCAGGCCGGGCAGGTCTTGATCGACTCGACCTCGGCGAGGAGCGCCTCTTCCGCCAGGTTCCGCTCGTAGACCTCGCCGATCTTCTCCTGCGGCCGGACGATGCGGTAGACGATGACGCCAAAGGCGAACAGCACCGGCGTGAACAGGACGATGAGCGCGGCCGCGAGGTACGGCAGGACCGGGTTCTCGCTGCGCAGCTGCATGTCCCGGAAGGCCCAGTAGGCCGCGGCGAGCCAGAGGATGACGATGTAGACGGCGATCGCCTGGAAGGCGAAGGTGACGATCGGGTTCGCGAAGAAGCCGCCGATCGTCTCGCCGATCGTGTTGAAGATGTCTTCCATGCGGTGGCGTGAGGCCTCCCAGCGGGCAGGGCGCGCGCGCGGGCGCACGGCGTTCGGCAGTGTAACAGGGGAACCCGTGCGAGCCGGGCTCGCGCGAGGGACGCTCGGCGGGTCAGCCGGGTGACGAACCCCCGGAAGCCGACCCGTCGCTCGGGCGCATCGGCATCTCCAGCGTCCAGGTCGCGGCCCGCACGGCCGCCCCCACGCCCGCGAGCACCAGGCCACCCAGCCAGATCGAGACCCAGATCGCGACCGCCCCGAGGATGATCACGGGCTCCCGGTCCCCCGCCAGGATGTCGCGGACACGCCCCCAGCCGATCGCCGCCGCCACCATCGCCGGCCCGAGCAGGAGCGCGAGCACGCCCGCGCCCACCAGCGCGGTCGGGATGATCCGGTGGGGCCGCCGCACGAGATCGGCCCAGCCCAGCAGCCAGGACGCCATCACCGGCCGCCGCTCCAGGACGAGGCGCCGCACCCCTACGGCGGCGGCCGCGTCGGACAGCACCCAGACCGCCGCGAGCCCCAGCACCAGCCACGGCACCTCGCCCAGCACCCGCACGGGGAGCGGCGTCACGAGGTCGCGCGGCAGGATCAGCTCGTGGTAGGTCGCGTCGTAGAGCGGCGTCCAGGCCAGGGCCGCGGCGATCGCCACGGGCACGAGCGACAGCAGCCGGACCACCGCCACGCGACCCGCACCCGGCGCGCCGGCGAGATCCGCGGGAGGAAGCGCGAGCCCGTCGTCCGCGGCGGCGTCGAGGACCACAGCGATCCCCTGCCGCTCTGCCCACGCCCCCCCGAGCGTGCCCGCGAGCACGAGCGCGGCCCCGCCCGTGATCCCCCCGACGATCCGCGCGAGCAGCTCGGGTGACGGCCCCCCGAAGACGAGCGTGCTCACCGGACCGCCGAGCGCGTTCTGGAGCCCGGTCGGGGTCGGCAGGACGAGGATGGGCCACGCGACCAGCACGATCCCGCCGCCGGCGAGAAACCCGGCGAGGCCCAGCGCCCACGACACGGGTCGCAGCAGCGTGACGACGAACGCGCCCGTGATCACGGTGCCCCAGGAGAGGCGCACCCGCGACCTCCGCACCTCGTGGTGGGCGGCGGCGGGCGCGGCGGTCACGGAACGACGGAGGGAGCCGGGGTTCCGGTCAGCTCGCCGAGGCGCGCGAGCGCGACCTCGACCTTGTCCATCTCGTCGCCGTACGTGGCGAAGTCGCCGTTGCGGAGCGCGGCCTGGGCCAGCTCGAAGTGCGTGTTCGCGTAGTCCACGAGCCCATCGACGTCACCGGGCAGCTCGCCGCCCGTCCCCGGGGTCGCGGAGGCCCCGGGGGTGACCGAGGGGCCGGGGGTCGCCGATGGACCGGGCGTCGGGGTGGGCGTCGGGGTCGGGGTCAGGGCGCCCTGCTTCTCGAGCAGCGCGTTGAGCGCCTCGCGCAGGGAGTCGCCCCAGACGATGGTCGTGGGGCTGGCCACGATGATCTTCTGGAACTCCGGGAACGCGGCGGAGGTGGACTGCAGGTACACGGGCTGCAGGTAGAGCAGCGACTCGCCCACGGGCACCACGATCAGGTTGCCGCGGATGACGTCCGAGCCCGCCTGGTCCCAGAGCGTGACCTGGGAGCTGATGATCGGGTCCTGGTCGATACGCGACTCGATCTGCGCCGGACCGAAGATCGTCGTGTCGGACGGGAAGCGATATGCGCGGACCTGGCCGTAGTTGCCGGGGTCGTTGCGGGCCGCCACCCACGCGATCATGTTCGGGCGATTCTGGGCGATCATCGGCTGGAGGAGCAGGAACTCGGCCTTGGGCTCCCCCGGCATGCGCATGACCACGTAGTAGGCCTCGGGCGGCAGCGACTGCTCGTTCGTCTGTGGCGCGGGGACGGTCCAGCGGTCCGTGTTGTTGAACCACGTGAGCGGCTGGGTGACGTGGTACTGCCCGTACATCCGGGTCTGGACGTTGAACAGCTCCTCCGGGACGCGCAGGTTGTCGCGCAGGTCGCCCTTCAGCTCGGAGAGCGGGTGGAACAGCTGCGGGAAGACGCCCTGCCAGGCGCGGATCAGCGGGTCCGCGTCGTCGGCGACATAGAAGGTCATCGTGCCGTCGTACGCGTCCATGGTGATCTTGACGCTGTTGCGGATGTAGTTGATGGCCTCGCCGGCCAGCCCCGACTTCGGGTCCAGCTCCGACGGGTCGAACCACGTCGAGTGCGGGAACGCGTCGCTGGTCGTGTAGGCATCCTGGATGTAGACGAGATGCCCGCTGTCGTCGACGACGAGGTAGGGGTCCTTGTCGAAACGCAGGAATGGCGCGATCCGGGGCAGCCGGTCGTTGATCGTGCGGTGGAACAGCAGCTGGCTGTTCGCGGTGATCTGGTCGGAGATCAGCAGGTCGAAGTCGCGGAAGCGCAGCGAGAACAGCAGCTTCGAGAGCACCGAGTCGAGCTTGATGCCCGTGGTGCCGGTCCAGGCGTACGTGAGATCGGCACCCGTGCCGTCGCCCGGGATGTCGAACTCGGGCTGGCGCGCGCCGGTGACGACGTAGTGGTTGTCGGCCTCGCCGAAGTAGAGGCGGGGCTGAGTGATGGCGGGGGCGCCGCTGCTCGAGGCCGGCGGCAGGTCGCGCACCCACAGCTGCGGCTGGCCCTCCTGGGTCACCTCGTTGACGGGGACCATCGCGAGGCCGATGCCGTGCGTGTAGATGATCCGCTGGTTGACCCAGCTGGCCGCCTGCGGGTTGCGCTCGATGGCGAGCTCGCGGCCGGACAACATGACCTGGCGCAGGTCGCCGTCGATCGTGTAGCGGTCCGTATCGACGTCGACGAAGTCGTAGTACTGGCGAACCGTCTGGAGCTGGTCAAGCGTCGCCTGCAGCGGCCGGTAGTCCCAGAGGCGGGCGTTCGTGAAGGTGTCCGATTCCGCCTCGAGCGCCGCCTGCGTGAGGGGCGCGGTCCCGGCGTAGGTTCGTGGCTCCCACTTGTCGAGCCCGAACGCGATCTGGGTCATCTTGATGTTGTTGGCGATGTACTGCTGTTCCTGCGCGAACTCGTTGGGGTCGACGGTCAGGCGCTGGATGGCCTCGGGGTAGAGGCGGCCCAGCACGAGCGAGGCGGAGAACCAGATGATCACGATGGCGCCCAGCGGCCACATCCAGCGGGTGAACGCGCCCGCCACGAGCAGCGCGCCGGCGAGGCCGGACAGGAACGTCAGGACGTCGTAGGCCATGAACCGCGCGCCGGCGTCCGTGTAGCCCACGCCGACCGCGGCGCCCGAGGTGCTGTAGACGAGCTCGTACTTGTCGAGCTGGTAGCCGAAGGCGACCGAGAGCAGGTACAGCCCGGCGATCACCGCGACGTGGACGCGGACCCGGGTGATGAACACCTCGCCGCCCTGCGTCGCCTGGACGAGATAGCGCGCCCCGACGACCGCGAGCGATGCGAGCAGGAGCCCGTTGAGCAGCGACTGGGCGGTGCGGAACAACGGCAGGTCGAACATGAAGAAGCTGATGTCGCGCCCGAAGATCGGGTCCGCCACCACGCCGGCCGGCGAGAACGGCACGCGGTTGAGCCACAGCGCGAGGGTCTCCCAGGCGCCGGACACACTGCCCGCGATGCCGAGGGCGACCATGATCGCGACAGCGGCGATGACCCAGGTGGCCACCGGGCCGAGGTTCGGGATGTCGTCCATGTCGAAGCCGCCGACGGTCGCCTCGCCGCGCCCGAACTGTGCGCCGCCAACGCCCCGGACGCCCGGGCCACCGGCGGCCATGCGGGCGGCGCGCTCGGCCCGGCGCTGGGCCTCGTCGGCCATCTGGCGCATGCGGCCGGGCTTCTCCGGGTCCGGCGGGGGCGCGAGGCGGCCCGCGAGCCACAGGTTGAACAGCAGGACGACGAGGGCGATGACCAGGCCCACGGCGAACAGGCCGAGCTGCGCCGTGAGGCGGGTCCAGAAGACGCTGTCGAAGCCGATGCTGCGGTACCAGATCGCGTCGGTCCAGAGGTCGATTCCGGTGCCGGCGAGGAAGATGACCAGCGCGATGACGACGATAACGGCCCCGAGGCCGACCCGGCGGAAGATCATGCCGATCGACGGGGGGCCGGCGCCACCGTCCGCGCCGCCGACCGGGGGGGCGTTCGCGGGGCGGCGGGGCGGGGTGCCGGAGCCGGAGCCGGAGCCGGTCTTGTGGCGGGCGCTGCTGCGGCGGTGGATGGGTGTGGGCTCGCGGTCGGGGGCGTCGGCATCGGCGTCGCGGGGTCCCGTTCCGGATGGCTCGTCGTCGCCCGGGGCGCGCGTATCCCGGTCGCGCGTCGCGGGTTCCGCGTCGCCATCGGGCGCCTCCGCGCCGCCATCATCCGCCTTGGGGTCTTGCGGGGGCGTGCGGCCCTCGGCCTCGGCGCGGCGGCGCTCCAGCTCCTTCATGAAGTCATCGAACAGATCGCCCATCGCGACGAGTCTAGGGCCTGTTGGGGTTCTGGGCCCGGAAGGTGCCCTGGACCTGCCGTTTCCGGGGTGGTGGCAGCGCGCCGCGCCCGGCCGGTCAGGGCCGGTGCAGCGATTCCACGGAGCGGCGGAACCCGCCCAGGACCTGGTCCGCGAGCTGGTTCGGGCGCATGGTCTGGAGGAGCGCCGGCTCCCAGCGGAAGGCCGTGCGGATCACGAGCGGGCAGCGCCAGGGGCGGGAGTCGTCCTCGGGCGGGTAGAGCGGCGCGAGCTTGATGGAGAGGCGGCCCTCGTCCTCGCGGATCATGCCGGACAGGGCGCCCGCGAACGCAGGGCCGAGGTGCAGGAGCGGCGGACCCGGCGGCGGTCCGCTCGTGGGCCCCACCTCGCGGAAGCTCACGACGCCCTC
>JANNHX010000198.1:0-2395 GCA_031404615.1 Chloroflexota bacterium | reverse complement strand
TGCAGCCCTTCTTCCTGCCACCGGACCTCTGGATTCCGCCGCCGGCCGATTGGGCCTCGAACCTGACGCGCGGGAAGTCGTACGACACCGAGGCAGGCGAGGGTCGTCGCATGTGGAACCAGGTGGTGCAGGCGGCCGCGTCGATGCGGCAACCAGTGCTGCCCGCGATCTCCGAGGGGCCCAGTCCGGCCTACGGCAGCCCCGTGCTCGTCGCCCCGCGGCTCGGCCAGGGCGCGTTTCGGGTGATGGTGACGGACGCCTACGAGCGACAGTGCGTTGTCACCGGCGAAAAGACGCTGCCCGTCCTGGAGGCGGCCCACATTAAGCCGTACAGTCTGGTCGGGCGGCACGAGGTCTCGAACGGCCTGCTCCTTCGGTCCGATCTGCACACGCTCTTTGATCTCGGCTATCTGACCGTCACTCCGACGGACCTCCGGGTGCGCGTCAGCCGGCGAATTCATCAGGAGTTCGAGAACGGCCGGGAGTACTACGCGCTCGACGGCCGGGAAGTACGTCCCCCTCGATCGGCATACGCGGAGCCGTCGCGCGAGATGCTCGACTGGCACTCCCAGGTCGTATTCCGGGGCTAGTAGCTCGACGACGAGCCGTCGATGGTCTCCTGGATGTAGATGGGGACCGCGGGGACCTCGAGATCCTGACTGTCCTGCTCGTCCTTGCCCTTCCAGACGAGCTGCGGATCCAGGCTCGGGTCGCGGGGGTAGCGCACGATGGTGGGCCTCTTCTCCTCGGGGCGGGCGAAGGACTCGAGCTCGGCGGTGGGGATGTTCGGGCGCGTGTCGCCGTCGTGGGTGGTCGCGCGGACCGGTGTGCTGGGCTTGATCTTCTCAGCCACGACTCATCCCCCGCTCAATCGCCCCACGCGTAAGTGCCCGTGAAGCGGGCGTCGCTAGGGTCCCGGCGTGGATCGCATCACGTGGGACCCGGAGAAGGATCGGCTGAACCAGGCCAAGCACGGCGTCAGCTTCGCCGAAGCGAAGCTTGTCCCTGCCAACGAACTGACCCGTGAATGGCCGGACGCGGACCACTCGATACTGGAACCGCGTGCCATCAACATGGGCGTGACGCCGTCGGGCGAGGTCCTGGTCATCGTGACTGCGGCTGCCACGGACGGTAGTATCCGGATCATCTCCGCACGGCGCGCCACGAAGCGCGAAAGACATGCGTACGAAGCTCGCTGACACCCCTCAAACCCGACCGCGGCCGGACACGCCGCCGAGGCCGGCTCCCGCTATCGCGAACACTCGCGCGTACTGGCTCGAGAAGCCGGGTGGGATCCGGGTCACCCGCCTGTACCACCACGCAGACACGCCATTGATCTTCGCCGGCCGGGCGCTCGAGAAGCTCGAGGTCCTCGACGGCTGGACGCTGGCGCGCCTGGACACTGGCTCCGTGCGGCACGTGATCGCCTCCGGCGCCGAACTGGCGGATCTGGCGCGACCGTTCATGCCGAAGCGGACACCGGAAGAGGTCAGGGCGCTCGCGCCCTTCTTCGCCGCGCGACGCCACGACCCGGGGGATCCGATCACCGATCCCGAGATCACGGACACGCGGGTGTACTGACAAGGAAGGACCGACCACCGAGCACGACATTGTGGCAGAGTCGGGGCGTAGCAAGGAGTCACTGATGACCACACCCACGATCTACGCCACCGAGGTCCGGAGGGTCCGCGAGGCGGGCCTCGAGACCGCTGACATCGCCACCGCAACAGGGGCGGACCCCACGACGGTCGTGTCCTGGATGTCGTCGCGGCGCTCACCCACCGGCGAACGCCGGATCCGGCTCATCGACCTTGCCGCGATCGTCGAGCGGGCATCGGGGGTGATGGACCCGGCCTACGTCCCGATCTGGTTGCTCCGGCCCGTCCGGGCGCTCGACGATGCGCGCCCGATCGAGCGCATTGCGCGTGGCGACAGTCGCTCGGTGCTGCGCCTCCTGGCGCAGCTCGAGAACGACACCTTCTCCTGAACGCGCCGCCGGACAGGAGACGCGTCGCCGGTCGCTGGTTTCGCATCACGCGACCGGGATCCTCGGCGCTCTTCTGGAGCCACGACTCATCCCCTGCTCAAACGCCCCGAACGTACGTGCCCGCGAGCCCGATGGCCTTCCGGAGGTCCTTCATCAGCAGCACGAGGTGCAGCGGCTCGCCGGGCATGGGCTCGAACGCGGGATCGAGGCCTCGATAGAACGCGGCCGCCCGCGGTGTCTCGGCGTGGATGAGGAGCGCTCGAACGCCGAGGCGCTCCGCGATGGCCGCGGTCTGGATGAAGGCGTCGCGCACGAGCGACGAACCGAGGCGCCGACCCTGGGCGTCGCGGTCGACGCAGAGCCGCGCGAGGACCACGACCGGGACCGGGTACCGGCCGATGCCCTTCG
>JANNHX010000197.1:0-12260 GCA_031404615.1 Chloroflexota bacterium | reverse complement strand
CGAGAAGGCGCTCAAGCTGCTCGAGGTTGACGGGGCGGTGGCGAGGGAGCACGGCCACTGGTTCCGGACGCCCAACTCCTGGCATCAGGATGAGGAGCGCATCGCCGGAGTCCTCGCCGCCCGACGGAGCGAGCTAGCGTCGATGCAACTCTATGTCGCCACGGAAGCGTGCCGAATGGAGTTCCTCCAGGGCCTCCTCAATGATCCAGCCGCGGGTGCATGTGGCCACTGTGCGAACGACGGGGGACCCGTATGGCCGCGGAACGTGGACCCTGTTCTCGTCCGGGATGCGGTGACGTATCTGCGTCGCGACGTCCGCGTGATCGAGCCGAGGCTGCGGTGGCCGGACTACGCCAGGATCGACCTGCCCAATGCCGAAGGGCGCGCCTTGTGTATGTATGGAGACGCCGGCTGGGGTGCCTTGGTAGCCCGCGGGAAGTACGAGGCAGGGCGATTCGAGGACGACCTGGTCGCCGCCTCGCTCGAGGTGATCCGGTCACGGTGGCGACCGGACCCGGCTCCCAGCTGGGTGACGGCCATCCCATCACGCGACCGCAAGACGCTTGTCGGTGCCTTCGCGGAGAGACTGGCAGCCGCTCTGCGGTTACCGTACGTGGAGTCGCTCACCTCCCTCATCGATGCGCCATCCCAGAAGGCCATGCTGAACAGCGCTCAACAAGCGACCAACGCACGCCGGAAGCTCGCGATCCTCCCGGGTGCCGTGATCCCGCCCGGGGCCGTCCTGCTCGTGGACGACATCGTGGACTCGCGCTGGACCATGACCGTGGCAGGATCGTTGCTCCGCGACCACGGCGCCGGCTCCGTGCATCCGTATGCGCTGGCGGTTGCCTCGCAGCGGGGCGCGCCCTGATGTCGATGGCATCGGTGTCCGACGACGGCCGCGCGCTGCTCCTGCTGTGCTCGAGCGTCGCGTCGGCACGCGGCGAGGAGGCTCGCCCGTTCGGCCCCAAGGGGTGGGCGAGGCTCGCGGGCCGGCTACAAGAGCAGCGGCTTGCGCCGGCTGGACTCGTGGGCATGACCGCCGCGGACCTTGAGGTTGTGGCCAAGGACGCGGTCGAGGCCGAGCTGATGGCCCGCCTCCTTGCCCGGTCCGGCCAGCTTGCGTTTGAGCTCGACCGGCTGGCAGCGCGCGGGATCGGCGCGGTGACGATTGCTGACGAGGGGTACCCTACCCGACTCCGCTCACGCCTGGGTGCCGAAGCGCCGCCAGTGCTGTTCGTGGCCGGTGACGACGGTCTGCTCGAGGCGGGAGGCGTCGCGATCGTAGGTTCACGGGACGTGGATTCGGTTGCCGTCGAGTTCGCCCAGGCGGTCGCTGCAGCGGCGGCGCGCAACGGCTTGCCGGTCGTCTCGGGTGGGGCGCGCGGCGTGGACCAGCAGGCGATGCAGGCCGCGTTCGAGGCTGGCGGTCGCGTGATCGGGATCCTCCCGGAGGGCATCGAGCGGCGCACCCGTGAGGCTTCCACGAGGGTCGCGCTGACAGACGGGCAGGCCGTCATCGCCTCGCCGTACCACCCGGGCGCAGGCTTCACCGCCGGGGCGGCGATGGGACGCAACAAGCTGGTCTACGCCCTGTCCGACGTGGCGGTTGTCATCGCGAGCGCCGCCGAGAGTGGCGGGACATGGGCCGGCGCGGTCGAGGCGCTCGCCGGACGGTGGGTCCCGGTGTTCGTTCGCCAGGCCGACAACATGCCGGACGGCAACCGAAGGCTGATCGACTTGGGAGGGATCCCGATGGAGACGGCGCAGGTCCCGGAGGTTCCCGCTGGGTGGGGAGTTGTTGCGGTGGCGCCGCCAGTTCGCTCGCGGTCAAAGAAGCAGCGTGCCGCCGAGGCGCGGGCCGCGTATGAGCAGGCAACCCTCGATCTCGTGGACTCGTAGGCTCTCTCGAAGGCCTCGGCGCACGTCGCGGTGCGCTGGTCCATCGAGAAGGGCGACGGCTCGCCGCAGTTGGGCCCGATGAACCGCGAGCGCTGGGACTGGCCGCGCTTCCAGGAGCTGCTGGCGGACCCGGGCCGGCGGGCGATCCTCGAGGCGGCCATGGCGGGGCACGACCTGCGGATCGGCGACGACATCGGCCGCCGCTTCACCGGGACCGGCGCCGTGATGCGCTACCGGGCGAGGCCGGAGGCGGGGAACTGGTGATCCGCTCGACGCTCCCGGAGGAGGGCGTCATCGGGCACGGCTCGGATGCGCTGGTCGACCTCCTCGCGGGCCTCGACATCGCCGCCTGGCACCACCTCCGCGCCTGGACCGAGTGGCCGGCAGCCGACGCGATCGCGATGGGGCAGCCGTTCGCGCTCCGGGTGATCGAGCCCGTGCTGGCGGCCCTGGCGCGCGTCTACCGCGAGACGGGGTGGCCGGGAATCGGGCGGGCCACGTAAGCCGCAGATGAGCCGCCCTGGGTACGGTGCCTCCCAGGGTCCGCCGGCTTGAAGCCGGCCGCGTTGTCTGGAGGAGCGGTGAGCCCGAACGTGGTCGATCCGCGGCGAACGGCGCCATACCGGCTGTACTTCTGGTCGAACGAGAACATCGACACGCACAAGCCTGCCCACGTTCATGTCGAGTCTGGGGACGGGTACGCCGAGTTCTGGCTCGCGCCGGTGAGGGTCAAGGACCCCGGCTCGTACAATGACCTTGAACGGGCTCGAGCCCGTCGAGTCGTCGAGCAGGTCGAGGCCGAGTGCCTGGAAGCCTGGGAGCGCGTGCATGGCAGCCGTTGAGCACATCGCGCCGGTCGATCCGCGAGCCAAGTCCGCACGGGTAGCTGGTACGACGCTGATCGTCTCCCTGGTCGACGGCCGCGAGGTTCGCGTGCCGATCCGGTGGTTCCCGCGCCTCCTCGCCGGTTCCGGTGCGGCTCGTGCGAACCTCCGCATCACCGAAGGCGGTCGTGCGCTGCACTGGCCGGATCTGGACGAGGACATCGGCGTGGAGCCGCTCCTGGCGACCGCCCGGTAGGGCGTGGCTGGGAGGCGCGGGTCGGCCTCCTCGCGGGCCTCGACATCGCCGCCTGGCACTCCCTCCGCGTCTGGCGCGAGTGGCCGGCAGAAGATGCGATCCCGATGGGGCAGCCGTTCGCGCTCCGGTTGATCGAGCCCGTGCTTACCGCCCTGGCGCGGGTCTACCTCGAGACGGTGTGGCCGGGGGCCGCGCCACGCCGTAAGCCGGGGATGAGTCGGTCATCGCAGACTGCGAGCGGCATGTCAGGAAGTCGCCCCTGAGTGGTGGACGAGTTGACATTATTGAGATTCCCATCAAACTGACGAGATCTTGAGTCGATCGGAGGTCCCTGTGAAGACCGCTGCGGCACGACCTCTCACGCCCGACGAGCGAGCCACGATCACCGCCGCACTCCCATCGATCCGACGGGCGGCGCCAAATGCAGCCGGGATCATCGCCCGACTGGTTGACGACGTCGCAGGGCCCGAGGAGAAGCCCAGGCGCCGCTACGCGTCGATCGCTGAGGTCGCGACGGCGTTCAGCGTGACCGAGCAGACGATCCGCAACTGGGCGGATCGAGGCTGGCTTCCGTGTGATCGCACGCCGGCGGGAACGCGCCGAATCCCGCGGTCGGTGTTGGCTTCGCACGAGGCCCTGAACCGGTCGCGCCCGGCGATGCCCGATCTCACGCCAGCGCAGGCGGAGGCAATCCTCAACGCCCCACGCCGCGGCCGGTGAGTTGGATGCGCCGCGCCCACTCCTGATCATCGACACGAGCGTCTTCCTCAAGGATGCGCTCTCGAGAACGCGCACCGGCTCCGCGTCGCAACTGCTTGCCATCGCGCCCGCCATCGCGCAGGTTGTCATGTGCGACGAGAGCCGGGATGAAGTCCTTGGCGTGCTTGGGCGCCACCTCGGATGGCCGACATCGATCGCCCAGAGAACCTACGGGCCGATCTTCGATGCGGCTCGCTGGATCACGCCGGCAGGCGAGCGCGCGGATCATCGCCTGATCGCGCACGACGTCGACGACACGATGCTCGTGAGGGTGGCCGAAGCGATCTACATCGACGCCGTCGAACTTATCGGGGCCGACCAGGTCCGGTACATCGTGAGCGAGAACACGCGGCATCTCCGCCCTGGATCGGCATATGCGGGCTTCCTGTTCGGGACGGCCCATGACGTCGTTGGGGCCTTGAGGGATCGCGCGCGGTAGACGGCTCATGGTCGTCTTCGTCGATCGAGGATGGATCCGCATCGGGCAGCCGTTCGCGCCGCGGACGAGTGGGTCGCACCAGAGTCACGAGCCCAAGATCTCGCGTGACGGCAGCCCGCCGGCCACGAACCGAGGAGGGCTCCGCAACACATGCCGATCGACAGCGGCGACCCTGGATCCTGGCCGGACACGACCGTCGTCGTCCGCGGGGGAGTGAACCGCCTCGAGGAGATCAGGAGCGCCCTTCAGCGCTCCGGCGGCTTCTCCGTGGTGTCGCGCCCGAGACGCAGGCGGGCGGCTCGTGCCGACTGACGAGCCCGAGGACCCACCAAACCACTGCAATCTGTTCGGCTTGACGGCCGATGAGCTCGACGCCATCCTGTCGGAGCCGGAGGTGAATCCGGTCCCGAAAGCGCTGCGCTGGCGAGGGACGCCAACATGATCACGATCAGGGCAGACTTCAACCACCTCGACGGGCGCGGCCGCCTGGTGCTCTCGGACCTCGTCATCCACGAGCAGACCCCATTCGAGGCGATCGCCTCCTCCGGAAGGGCGATCCACTTCGTGCAGGGCGAAGACATCGTGCAGGGCAGGCTCGTCAAGGACCCGGTCCGCGGCTGGTGTGGGGAGGCGGACTGGGATACCCAGGATGTTCTCCAGGAGTACCCGCGACCGGCGCTGGTCCGGGCAGGCTGACCGAACCAGTCATCGGGCCCGGCCGGGAGGCCCCGGTCCGGCTCTTCGCGGGCCTCTTGATTGGCGGCGCCTACGACGACCCGGATGACGTCAGGCCATCGGATCACAACCCTCTTCGCGAGATCAGGTCCCGCTGGTTCGGCGATGACGGGGTTGAGGTCGTGGATACTGACGACCTTCGCGTGGTGACCATCTGGCGCAAGGGCGCAAAGTGATGATCGAGATGCTGCTCGAATACGACGAGGCGGTGGACGCCGCGTACCTGACGATCAGCGATGCACCATGGGACCACCAGGTCCGCCTCGACGACGCGCGCGGGATCAACTACGCGGCCGACGGATCGGTCATCGGGATCGAGATCCTGTCGCCCCGCCGGAATGGTGTCGTCCTCGACGGCCTCCCGCATCCCGACGACGTCACGAGGGTCCTTCGGTCGGTCGGCTTTCGGATCGTCGATCGCCCAGTGAAGGCGGGCGTCGGCACGTAGCGGGCTTCCGGGCGCGGCTCGAGGCGTGTGAAAACATCTGGAAGCACGGGATCACGTTCCCGGAAGGGGCCAGCATCTTCGCCGACCCCTTCGCGCGGCCAGAGGCCGAGCACATCATCGGCGGGGAGGCCCGCCAGGTGTTGGTGGGGGTTGTCAAACGTCGGTAGACTGCTCGTGGTGGTCTTCGTCGATCGAGGACGGATCCGCATCATCAGCACGCGGCGAGCAACGCCGTTCGAGCGCATTGAGTACGAAGAAGCCCGATGGTGATGCGGACATCGCGCCGGAGTACGACTTCAAGGACGCGGTGCCCAATCCGTACGCCGACCGGTATCGGGATGATCACGTCCCGGTGGTGACAGGGCTCGGGGCCGAGGACATCCGGGCCAGGTCCGCCCGCGTCCGTGGCGCCACCCTGATCGTCTCCCTCGTGGACGGCCGCGAGGTGCGCGTGCCGATCCGCTGGTTCCCGCGCCTCCTGGCCGGCTCCGTGGCGGCTCGCGCCAACCTCCGGATCACGGAAGGCGGTCGGTCGCTCCACTGGCCGGACCTGGACGAGGACATCGGCGTCGAGCCGCTTCTGGCGACCGCCCGGTAGGGTCACCCATGGCGTCCTTCGGCCCAGGAACGACGTGACCACGAAGAAGGCTGACACCACGCCGCCCGGCACCGGTCCGAAGAAGGAGCGGGGGCGCTACGCGAAGTTACTGGCTGATGGCTTCGTGATCGAGATCGAGCCGTCCAAGAAGCGTGCAGCCGCGGCCAAGTCGACAGGATCGGCCCCCGCCAGCCCAAGGCGTAAGCCCGCTCCGCCGCACCTCCGTGCCGACTGACCCGCTCACGTGGTCGAGTCCCTCGCGGGCCTCGACATCACGGCCTGGCGCGACCTCCACGTCTGGACCGGGTGGCCGGCCCCCGACGCGATCGCGATGGGGCAACCGTTCGCGCCCCGGGCGATCGAGCGGCGACGTTGACCTGTCAGGACGCCGCAGTGGTAGCGTTCAGCCATGGCGATCGACTGGCGAACCCGGGTGGAGCAGGATCCGCTCGTCCGGAGCGGGCAACCGACCCTTCGGGGTATGCGCGTGACCGTGAAGGACGTGCTTGGATTCCTCGCGGCGGGCATGTCAGTCGACGAGATCCTTGCCGAGTACCCATATCTCGAGCGCGAGGACATCCTCGCCGCGTTGGCCTACGCCGCGGAGAACGTCCCGAGTCGCTCGCACTCGTGATTCCGCTCTACAACGACATGATCCCGCCGAGCATGGTTCGGCGACTCGCTGACGTGTGGCCGGATGCGAAGCACGTCGTGACCGAGTGGGGCGAGCGTGTGCCAGACGAGAAGGTCTGGGCCGAGGCCAAGGCGCGCGGCCTGTTGATCGTCACCAAGGACAGCGACTTCAGCGACGCCGCGAGATTCGCCGGACCTCCGCCCCGCGTCGTACGCCTCAAGATCGGGAACTCCACGCCCACAGAGCTCGAGGCATACCTGCGCGCACACGCTGACGAGATTGAGGCGTTCGCGACCTCGGAACAGCGGTACCGCGAGATCTGATCTTCACCAGGACGGATCGTCGCCGTCCGCGAGGGCGCGGACATCGACGAGAGCATCGACGTCGCCGGTCGTGAAGCGAGGTCGGAGCCCGTGCTCCGGATCATCGCCGTCACGCTTCGAGCGACTCGAGGAGATCGTCACCGACCTGCCGAGCGCGGGGTTCCTGGTGCTCGAGAAGATCGAGGGCGATGCTCTTGCACAAAAGATGACGCTCTGAACAGACGGTGTTGCCGGGAAGCCGCCGCATCGCATAAGGCCCGGATGGGCCGTGCGTGAGGCTGCGGTGAGCCGCAGCGCCTACCTTCGGGCCGTGCCTGAGATCTCCCGGTTCTACGGGATCGTGATCACGATCGACTACAACGACCACGCTCCGCCGCACTTCCACGCCCGATACGGCGGGCGCCAGGCGACCGTCGCGTTCGACGGCAACATCCTCGCCGGCTGGCTTCCACCCCGTGCAATGGTCATGGTGCCCGACTGGGCGCTTCTCCACCGCGAGGAGCTCGACGACGATTGGGATCGTGCGCGCAACCAGCTGCCTGTCCTGCCAATTGACCCGCTCGGCTAGTATCGGGCGGATGCTCGAGATCACGGCTGTCGAACCCCTTCGCGGTCGCTCGGTCCGCCTGACGCTGTCGAGTGGTGCGACGGTGGAGCGCGACCTGACCGACCTCCTTCGGGGCCCGCTGTTCGATCCCATTGCCGCCGACGAGCAGCTGTTCCGCGAGGTCCGGGTTGACTACGGGACGCTGGTGTGGCCCGGCGGTATCGACATCGCACCCGAGACGCTGATCTGGAATGGGCCGAACCCGACAGGTGGGTCTGCCGATCAGCCCGCGGCGTACCTTCGGCCCAGGCAGCCCACCTAGATCACGTTCCGCATCATCAGCACGCGGCGAGCAACGCCGTTCGAGCGCGCCCTCGCGGAGTTCCCGGAGATCGGGCCGAAGCTCGAGGGTCGGTGCCAGGGCCTGCGGTTGGTACTTGGGCCGGGCCGTGGATGCTGTTGGTCTACGCGTGGGATCCGGAGGCCAACCTCGTCGCCGTCGCGACCATCCAGGACGCCCGAACGGGGAGCGCGGTGAGCGGCACACGCCGCGTACGGCACGAGGACCATGGCGACCTGACGCCGGTTCGGTCCGACGGGCCCGTGCCTGTCGGTACGTGGGAGGTGAGCCGCCCTGGATAGGGTGGCTTCCGAAGTCTCGGCGGCCCGGTCCGGCGGCGCGGTTGCAGCGGCCAGCGGCGACCACGGTATTCACATGGCGCTTCAAGTCGGAGGCGTCGCTGGCGCATGACGGCCCGAGACGGCGATCTCGACAGGTCTGCCTGGGGCCCCGAACCGGTTCTGATGCACCAGCTGAATATCGGGGCACGCCGGGGACGCCGAAGGACGCGTAAGCCGGGGATGAGTGGCTCGTCCCACACTGCGATCGTCGCGGTCGCGCGATCACGGCCGAGCCGGATTGGGCAGGTCGCCCGAGTCGGACACGCCGTCGCTGCGGCCTTGACACGCACGATCATGCGCATGATCCTGCGCAGATGAGGCATCGATCCATGACCATCGCACCCGCGATCGCCTACCAGGCGACGGACCTCGCCCGGAACCATCGCCAGGTCCTTGACGCCGCCCGAAACGGCGGGGCACTGATCCGGGACAAGGACGGACTCGCCCTCCGGCTCGCGCCGGCAGACGAGCTGGACCGAGAGCGCGACGTCGCGGACCTCGCGCTGGACCTTGTCCGGGCAGCGCTTGCCATCTTCGAGGGAGGGGGATCGGCCGCACGCTTCGGAGACCTGGCCTGGGTCAGCGTCCTCCCCGTGGACTCCCAGCGCCGGTTCTTCGCGGAGATGGGCGATGCGGTCCTCCTCGCCTCCTCCGGGTTGTCGCTGCGCAACGTTGAGATCCTCCTCGGCGACTGGAAGGCCACGGCCGAATCCTGGGCGGACCAGGACGCCCGGGACCAGATCCTCGCCGGCGCACCCGAGCCGCCGCTCGACACGGAGCTGTGACGGCGCGCACGGGGTTGACAGCCCGCAGGCGACCGGACTAACTTGGACTAACCATGGAGCCCAAGCGCATGCCGAACGCCGTCAACATCCACGAGGCGAAGACGCACCTGTCCCGCCTCGTCGAGCGAGCGGAGGCCGGCGAGGAGATCCTGATCGCGCGCGCTGGGCGGCCGGTGGCGCGCCTGGTCCCGCTGCAGGCCCGGACCCAGGCGCGGCGGCCCGGTCGCTGGAGGGGTCAGGTTCGACTGGCCCCGGACTTCGACCAGACGGACGTTTGGCTGCTGGACGCCTTCGAGGGATGAGGCTCCTCCTCGACGCGCATGCGCTGCTCTGGTGGCTCGCGGACGATCCGGCGCTCGGGAGCGCGGCCCGCGACCTGATCGCGGATCCGGCCAACGAGGTGCTCGTGAGCGCGGCGACCGTCTGGGAGATCTCGATCAAGCAAGCGCTCGGCAAGCTCGAGGCACCCGATGACCTCGTCGACACGCTGGCCACGGAGGGGTTCATCGAGGCCCCGATCCTCGCCTCGGACGGGGAGCGGGCCGGGCGCCTCGATCCCCACCACCGGGACCCGTTCGACCGGACGCTCGTCGCGCAGGCCGTGCGGCTCGATGCCGCGATCGTGACCCGCGACCCGACGTTCGCCGCGTACGGCGCGAGGACCGTCGCGACCTGACGCCGGTTCCGAAACCTGAGTGTCCCCACAGGCGTCTCCTGCGCCCCCGAGAGCCTCATTTCGTCCGGCGCGTGCGGCGCGGGCGGATGCCGTGGTCGGTCCGCAGTCGTGCGCAGCACTCCTCGATGGGCGAGATGGTCCCGGGGGCAGGGATGCGCGCCGGGATCAGGGGACCGTCGACGTCCGGCTTGTGGCCGGTGGGGTCAACGAGCCACAGGCGCTTTGACGACCGGGCGGTTGGTGATCGGCTGCCCCATCTGGGCGAGCAGGGCGACGTTCGCCTTGTAGATGGGGTGATCGCTCCGCAGGCCGAACAGCAGCTCGTCGATCACGATCAGGGTCGGCACCACGTCGCTGTTGCCGAGCCAGGCGCGGACGCTCATGCCTGACTTGCGGATGGCCACCACCGAACAGGCGTCGACGACGAAGCGGGCGGGGGCGGCGACCACTCCGTTCGGCTACTGTGCGGCGGTGCGGGCGCGGTCGATGTCCGCGAGCCAGTCTCCGGCGCGCCCATCGACCTCAGCCACGTACTCGTCGAGCGGCTTGCGCTCGCCGTCGTCACGGAAGCGCGACCGGAACAGGGCGGCCTCGTGACAGACCTGGTCGTCGTCGGCGAGCAGGGCGCCCAGGTCGAACACCTGCTCGACGATCCGCAGCGGGACCACGATGCTGCTGCCGAACTCGAAGATGGGCACGCCCCGGTCCTGGAGCGCGACGCGGATGGCACGCTGGCTCGCATGGAACAGCCGGGCCAGGTCCCGAAGGGGAGGGCGACGTGGTCGTCCCGGAGCCGGCCCCATCGCCGACCCCGGGACATGTCCAGAGCGTTGGTCAGGCCCGTGACACCTTGCTTGGCACGGTGGGTGATTCAGGCCCCCGCACCCACGGGAGCGATGACGCGCTTGGTCGCGGGCGCCGGAGCCTCCAGCGGTCGAACTGCCCAGATCACCCCGATGCCGATGAGGAGCAGCACGGCGCCGAGCGCCGCCGAGATCGCGGCGATCCCGAGGCCCATCTGGAGGGCCGAGGCCGTCACGCTTCCGACGCCAAGCTCGGCGATGAGCCCGTGAACGGTGCCGGTCCAGGCCTGTTCGCGAGCGGGTCCGGCGAGGGGATCCAGGCGGTCGAACTGGCTCCAGTAGCGGCCGTCCACCGGGACCTCATAGGTGCCGGCGGCAATGGTCTTTCCGTTGTAGTCGACGGGCTCGGTGAGCACGACGGTCTGGGTGCCCGTGAGGGTGTGGTACGCAACGGTGGCCATCTGGTACATGTACTCGGACGCCGTGTTGACGACCGGGTCGTTGGGATTGAAGTCCGCGGTGTTCACCGTGAAGCCCCAGTCCTTCGTGAGGAGGCTCATGATGGCCGCAGCACCCGCGGTCTCACCGCGATCGACGAGCTGGCCCTGGTCGTTGTAGCTCAGCTCGACGTTCTGCGCCGCGCTGAATGCGTGGAGCGCGTTCGCGCCCTCCTGGGTCTTGATGTACGTGTAGCCGCCGACAGCGACGAATGCGACACCGGCGATGATGAGCGCCAGACCGAGAAACTTGAACCGTGTATACATTCGAATTCCTTTGCACACACACTCATCCGACGCGTGTTGCGGCGGGACGGAGGGGACGTCGGGCGTGCTTGGCCATACCGACCCTGCGGTCGAAGCCCGGGTCCGTCATGACTCTTGGTCATCACGGGATGTGATTGACAGCCAGACCTGTTCGATCGGTACCGAGAGGCCGTCGTCGACCAGGCAGCCCACCCGATTCTGCTTGTCGGTGCGCTCGTCCTCGACTTCTTGGCGATCCATCCAGTCGCTGACGGCAACGGGCGGCTTGCGCGCCTGATCGCGACCTACGCGCTACTTCGGCAGGACTACTCGGTGACGCGCTACGTGAGCATCGAGCAGGTCAGGCGCTACATCCTCGATCATGCCCCGGCCGTCTTCCGCCTTCGAGACATCCGCTCGGCGCTCCCGGGGATCAGCGATCCGACGATCAAGCGCGTCCTGGGGGACCTGCGGCGCGACGGCACGATCGAGCTGGTCGATGCCAAGGCGAGCGGCCGCCTGTCCGCCTGGAGGCGGCGCACGCACGGTGACGAACAGTAGGGGGTTTCAGATCGCCCTTGGGCCGTCGCGTCGCACAGCGTGACCACCGCCAGGCCTAGGGGCTTGGCAGCACCCCTACGATGGCTCCATGGCACGAACCACCGACACAAGCCGGCGCAGCCCGGCGATCCCCACGTCCCTCCTGCGCACGCCCACCCGGCCCAGCTTCTTCGCCGGCCAGCTGCTCACGGCGGAGGACCTGCGGCGGGAGCAGGTCTACCAGGACCATAGGCGCCAACTGCTGAACCTCGCGACCGTGGGCGCGGGGGTCGTGACCGGCCTTGCGGTGTCGGCGGACCCGGACGGCACCGGCATCACGGTGAGCCCCGGCCTTGCCATCGATGGGCTGGGGCGAGAGATCATCCTGCCCGCGGACACCCGCGTCCCGTGGCCCACCTCGGACGGGGCGGCGCCGCGACGATGGGGCGCCGTCATCGAGCTCGCGGAGCAGCCGGCCGACCCCGTGCCCACGACCGACGGACCGGTGTCGAGCACGGTGTCCGAGGGCGCCACCATCACGGTGGTCACGGAGGAGCCGGCCCCGGA
>JANNHX010000196.1:0-11762 GCA_031404615.1 Chloroflexota bacterium | reverse complement strand
CCTCTGTCGGGGCCGATGGGCTGTCTCGCAACGCCATCATTCCCGATCAGATGGGCACCTGCTCTGCTGTCCCGGATCGTGAATCACGCCGGGGGGTCGGTGGATCCGGGCTAAAGGAGGGCTCGCCGTGGAACGAGGGCTCGCCGTGGAACGAGGGCTCGCCGTGGAACCGGGGAGCCGCCTCAGTCCGCGGCGTCGCCCCAGCCCAGGGCCCGGGGCTCGCGTCCTTCGAGGCCCGCGAAGAGGTCCTCCTCGACGTCGGGCGCCGGGACCCGCGACTCGCGGCGCACGAACGCCTCCTTGAACCAGAAGTCGCGCCAGGCGTCCGGTCCGAACCGCACGAACGGGTTCTCCTCACTGATCTGGGTCACGTGCGCCCGGAACGCCTCCCAGCGCCGATCGAGCTGCGCGGAGACGTCGATCCAGGCCGTGATCGTCTCGTCGGGGACGAGCATCCTTGCGGCGAAGGCCTCGAACTCCGCGACCTGCTCGGGGGTGGCGTCCTCCGGCGGGCTCCAGAACGAGCGCTCGCCGATCGCCTCCATGCGCTCCTGGAGCGCGTTCCGGACGGACGCCGGGATCGCCTGCTCGTAGAGCTTCGCCGGTGCCCACGGGGCGAGACCGCCTTCGCCGGTCCCGCCGCCGGTCCCGCCGTGTTCGGGAGCCAGCTGCTCCGGGTACCAGGCGGGGTCGCCGGCCCGCGCGAACGCCCCGACCGCCACGAGGTGCGTCCGGATGTGATCCGGGTGCCCGTAGCCGCCGAAGTCGTTGTAGGTGGTCATCACGTCCGGCCGGTAGCGGCGGACCATCCAGACGAGCCGGCCGATGGCCTCGTCGAGCTCCGCCTGCCAGAAGCTCCGCGGGTCGTGGTTCCCGGCCCGGCCCATCATGTCCGAGTCGTGGTAGCCCAGGTTCTCCCACTCCGTGACGCCGAGGGCCGCCATCGCCCGTTCGAGCTCGACGGCACGAAGCTCGCCCAGCCGCCGGTGATTCTCGGGCGTGTCCATCTCGGCGACGACGATCTCGCCCATCTCGCCGCGCGTGCAGGTCACGAGCACGACGCGCCGCCCTTCCTCGACGGCCTTGGCCATGGTGCCGCCGGTGCCAATGACCTCGTCGTCGGGGTGGGCGTGCACCGTCATGAGGGTGGGGACGTGGGGCTCGTGAAGGGACGCAGGTTCGGTCATGGGGTGCATCCTAACGCCGCGCGCCGGCGAACCCTTGTCATGGAGCGTCACGCGCCCGTCATCGACGGCGGCCACGATGACCCGACACACACGGCCACGAGGAAACCACGACTTGATGACACGATCGACCGCGGCACGCTTAACCGCCATCACCTTGGCCGGGACCCTGCTCCTCGCCGCCTGTGGCGGGTCTGCCGCGACCACGCCAGCGCCTGCCGGCGCATCGGCCGCCCCGGAGTCGATGACACCCGCGGAATCGATGACACCCGAATCGATGACACCCGCGGAATCGATGCTCACGGAGTCAGCGGCGCCGTCCGAGAACCCGGCCGGCGCCGCACTTGCCTCGAAGGCCTGGGCGACCGCGACTCTCACCGACGTCAGCACCGGTGAGACCTTCACGATCGCGGAGCTCGCTGGCAAGCCGGTCTTCATCGAGGCGATGGCGATCTGGTGCTCGAATTGCCGCGCCCAGCAGGGTCGCTTCACCGAGGCATTCGGGAAGATGCTGCCCGGGACCGCGAGCTACGTCGTGCTCACGATCGACCCATCCGAGACCGCCGAGGACCTCGCCCGCTACAAGGAGGAGCGCGGGTTCACGGGCCGCTATGCGGTCGCCGGCAAGGATCTCGCGAAGGCGCTCGATGCCGAGTTCGGGGCCAACGTCCTCAACCCGCCGACCGTGCCGCTGATCTTCGTGTCCCGGACCGGCGAGGTGAGCTTCACCACGGGCCCGGAGTCCGTCGAGGCCATCCTGGAGGCGGCCGGCGTCTGATGGGCGAGCTCGTGGCGGTGTTCGCGGCAGGTCTCGCGAGCGCCGCGAGCCCGTGCCTGCTGCCGCTCTACCCGGGTTTCCTCGCCTACCTCTCGGCGAACGCCGGGTCCCTCGCCGGCCGGCGCGCCACCGGCCTGCTGGGGCTGCTCGTCCTCGCCGGCCTCCTCACGACGATGATCGTGGTCGGGGCGGTGCTGGTCGTCGTCTCGGTGCCGATCGGGCGGGTGGCGTCGTTCCTCGTCCCGATCGTCGACGCGGTCCTCATCACCCTCGGGGTGCTGCTGATCGCCGGGAAGAACCCGTTCAACCGGCTGCCGGGCCTGGGCGTGCCGATCGTCCGCAACCCGTACGGGCAGGCCTTCGTGTACGGGGCGATGTTGGGGCCGATCGCGCTGCCCTGCGCCGGGCCGTTTCTCGCGGCGATGCTCGCGGTGTCGGTCGGGTTCGGCGACGTTGTGCTGCGGCTGGGCACGTTCGTCGTGTTCGGGCTTGGGTTCCGGGCTGCCGCTCGTCGTTCTGTCGCTCCTGGCTGGGGCGCGGCAGCGGTCGATCGTGCGCTTCGTGACCTCGCACCACCGGGCGATCGAGATCGTGTCCGGCGTCGTGTTGATCGCTGTCGCGCTCTGGGACCTGCGCGAGAACTGGGACGGGATCCTGTTCACGCTGGGGCTGTGAGCCACCCTTCGACCAGGTCCGCCACGACGGCCGCCGCACGGTCGTTGAGGTGCACGCCGTCGGTGAGGAGCACGAGGCCGTTGGCGGCGGAGATCCGGGTCCAGGGCTGGCGGAGGACGGCCCTCCGCACGAGCGCGGCGCCCATGAGCCGGCGTGTGCCATCGAACGGCGCGGGGGCATGGTCGGGCGGGAGCAGCGCGACCAGGCTGTCATGGAGGGGGAGCACCGCGGCCCCGTGTTCCGCCGCGACCTCCCGGATGATCGCGTTGTGGGCGCGGACCCGGTCGTTCGTGTCGCTGCCGAGGTCCTCGCCGATCGGCGGCAGGGCCAGGACGGCGATGCGTGCCCCGGTCTCCGCGGCGAGCCGGCGCAGGATCTCGGCCAGGGTCGAGCGGAACCAGTCCGGCGCCGGCGTCACCGGGATGCGCTGCTGCTGCCGGTACATCGTCTCCCACTCGGGCGCGAGCGTGCCGAGCACATCGTTCGAGCCGATGAGCAGCGTCACCGCGTCGGGCCGGCAGGCGATCACCTCGTCCAGGCGAGCCAGCACGTTCCAGGCGAGGTTCCCGTTGATCCCCGCGTTGACGACGACGACCCCGTCGTGCCCGAGACGGGCCCGCAGCGGCGCGACGTAGCTCGCGCTGACGACACCGTGCGTGATCGAGTCGCCGGCACACACGACGACCGTGCGCACGGCGGGTGGACGCCCGTCCCGGAGGAAGTCCGCCGGGCTCCCGGACGGGCGGCGCCAGGTGGCGAGTCCCCGGGTTCCCGCGCGCACGAGCACGGTCCCCACCGCGGCGCCCGCGAGAAGGCCCGCGGTGCGGAGAACACGGCGGAGGCTGGGCATGGGCGTCGGAGGGTTCGGCGTTCGGGTCAGTCGAAGTCGAAGATCGTGTTGCCCTCGTAGAAGAGCAGCACGTGGGCGCACGTCTCGCACACGAGCATCAAGACCCGGTGGGCCGTGATGCCCCACTCCGAGTCGAGCTTCCCGCGCTCCTGGCGGAATGAGCGGCCGCCGCAGAGCGGACATGTCGGCAGGTTGGGCGCTTGGTCCTGGTCCATGGCAGCTCCCCCGGGGTGACGGCAACCGATGCAGGGAGCCTACGCCCCCGCCGCGCTACCCTGCGCGGATGACCGACCAGCCCCAGACCCCGGCCATCGCGGCGCTCGAAGCCGCCGGCATCCCGTTCCGTGTCGTCAGGACGGAGATTGCCCGCAGCGCCGCAGAGAGCGCCGCGCTCCAGGGCATCCCGGTGGGCAGCCTGATGCGCTCGATCCTCGTGCGCCGCGCCGCCGACGACTTCCTCTTCGTCCTCGTCCCGGGCGGGCGCAGGTTCAACTGGCCGGCCCTCCGCGCGCTCCTGGGCACGAACCGCCTGACCCTCCCGACCGAGGAGGAGGCAAAGGCCGAGACCGGCTACGTCCGTGGCGCGATCACCCCGTTTGGTGCCCGGCGGGCGTGGCCGGTGATCGCGGACGCGAGCATCGAGGGGCTCGAGGTCGTCGCGATCGGCGGCGGGGCGCGTGGCGTCAACGTGCACCTCGCGCCGGCGGACCTGGTCGCGGTGACGGGGGCCCGGGTGGTCGACATCACCGTCCCGGAGCCGCCCAAGGCGCCCGAAACAGAGCCCGCGCCGGAACCCTCGCCCGAGGGCTGACGCGCCCGCCTACCATCCACACATGCCCACGCTGTCCGCCACCGGGCCCCTCGCCGGCATCCGCGTCGCCGACTGCTCCACGGTCCTCGCCGGGCCGTACTGCACGATGCTCCTCGCGGACCTCGGCGCCGAGGTCATCAAGGTCGAGCCGCCCTTGGGCGACGCGACCCGGGGCTGGGGCCCGCCATGGGTGGGCAGCGAGGCCGAAGGCACGCGTACCGCCGCCTACTACCTCGCGGTGAACCGCAACAAGCGCTCGATCCGCCTCGACCTCAAGCGCGACGAGGGCCGCGAGGTCCTCCGCCGGCTCCTGGCGACGAGCGACGTCCTCGTCGAGAACTTCCGCGTCGGGGGCCTGGCGCGCCTGGGCTTCGATGACGCGACCCTCGAGGCGCTCAACGCAGGCCTCGTCCACCTCGCGATCAGCGGATTCGGTCCGGACGGGCCGGACGCGGCAAAGCCCGGCTACGACTTCGTGGTCCAGGCGGTGGGCGGCCTCATGTCGATCACGGGTGCCCCGGATGGCGACGGCGGCCGGCCGACCAAGGTGGGTGTCGCGATCTCCGACGTCGTGACAGGGCTCTTTGGCGCGGTGTCCGTGCTTGCGGGGCTCGTGGGGCGGGGCCGCGCAGGCGCAGCCGATGGGGGAACCGGCACGGGACCGGGCGGCGGCCAGCGCATCGACGTCAGCCTCCTCGAGTCCACCCTCGCCATCCTCGTGAACCAGGCCCAGAACGCGTTCGTCAGCGGTCGTGCCCCGGCCCGCCTCGGCAACGCGCACCCCAACCTCGTCCCGTACGAGACCTTCGCCACGGCGGACGGCGAGCTCGCGGTCGCGGTCGGGAGCGAGCGCCAGTGGCCGCGCCTGTGCGACGCGCTGGGCCTGCGCGAGCTGGCCACGGACGTGCGCTTCGCCACGAACGGCGGTCGCGTGGACCACCGCGCGACCCTGCGCCCGATCCTCGCCGCCCGCTTCGAGCGGCGCTCGACCGCGGACTGGCTGACCGCCCTCGACGCCGCGGAGATCCCCTGCGGCCCCATCAACGACGTCGCGGCGGCCTTCGCGTCACCCCAGGCGCGGGCCCGCGGCATGACGGTGGACGTGGAGCACCCGGTGCTGGGCACCCTCCGCCAGGCCGGCCTCCCGTTCACGCTCTCGGCGACCCCGGCGAGCATCCGCACCGCTCCGCCGCTCCTGGGCGAGCACACCGGCGACATCCTCGTGGACCTGGGCTATGACGAGGAGCAGGTCCGTGCCCTCGCCGAGGCGGGCGTCACCTAGGGTCCTGTTTTCGGGATGCGGGCGGCGGCCGCGTCCCGTGATCGCCATGTGCATCAGGATCGGCCATCCCGCGCGCGGCCCGGGGCCCGAAACTCGGGTTTCGTCACGCGATGCCCGCGTGGACACGGCGAATCTGATGCAGATCGCAATCACTGCGGGCCCGGGCCCGGACGCAGCTGCTGGCCCGCGCGCAGGAGCGGGGCAGAGGGCCCGGGCGCAGGCGGGTCCGCAACCGTTCGCAGGCGGTCAGCGACTCCCAGAAGCGGGACGCTGCCCGGCCGCCGCCGCCGCGGTACCCGCCGCGGTGGCCGCCGCGGTACCCGCCGCGGTCTCGCCGCTCGCGCGCCCGCCGCTCGCGTTCAGGCGGTCCTGCGTGTACTGGTAGTGCTCGCCGACCGCGCTGATCGCCCGTTCGACGTCACGTGCCGCGACGGCGTCCGCGATCCGCCGGTGCAGGTCCACGGGCGGCGTCCAGGCCAGCGACGCATGCGTCGCCAGCGCGGTCCGCATCAGGAGCACGGTCTGCGACGCCAGCCCCTCGAAGAGCGCCAGCAGCCGGCCGTTCCCGGACATCCGGCAGTAGGTCCGGTGGAACGCCATGTCCGCCTCCCAGGCGCCCGGCAGGTCGGCGCGCCCGTAGGCCTCCTCGGCCTCGACGAGGCACTCGTACATGTTCGCGATGTCGTCGTCGGACGCCTTCGCGATCGCGAGCCGGACGGCGGCCTCCTCGATGGCCCGGCGCAGCACGTAGACCTCCTCGAGGTCCCGCTCGGACAGGCTGGAGACGAAGGTCCCGCGCCGCGGCAGGTCCTCCGCGAGGCCCTGGCGCGCCAGGTCGTTGAGCGCGTCGCGGACAGGCCCGCGCGAGACGCCGAACCGGTCCGCGAGCTCGGTCTCGAGCAGGCGCGAGCCCGCCGCCAGACGCCCGTCCAGAATCTCATCGCGGAGCTGGTCCGCGATGGATTCCCAGAGCTGCTTGTGCTCGAACACCGCCACCGGTCCGTGCCCTCGCCCGACGGATACCCCTGTACCGGGGAGCATATATCGTTCGGCAGATTGCATGTTGACATGACGATTGTCAACAGTTAGCCTCCGGCGATCGACTTCGCGGACGACAAAGCGCCCCCTCGTCACGATGTCGGTTGTGACCAATGGACCTGTGTTTCGTCACTCCGGCTCAGTGGGCAGCCGGAGTCCGGTCGCTAGGGTTCGGCGCTAGACCACTCCGCGCCCCGACGTTCCGGCACAACGCCTCGCACAGCGCGACAGGAGCAGAGCTCGATGGCTGACTTCCCGACCCAAGCAAAGGTCGTGATCATTGGCGCCGGCATCGTCGGCAACAGCATCGCGTACCACTTGGCGAAGCTCGGCTGGACGGACATCCTCCAGGTCGACAAGGGCCCGCTCCCCAACCCGGGCGGCTCCACCGGCCACGCGAGCAACTTCCTGTACCTCGCCGACCACAACAAGGAGATGGCGGAGCTCACGCTCGAGAGCGCCCGCCAGTACAAGGCGTGGGACGTCTACACGGAGTGCGGCGGCCTGGAGGTCGCGCGCTCGGAGGAGCGCCTCGCGGAGCTCCGGCGCAAGGTGGACTCGGCCAAGAACTGGGGCATCAACGCCTACATGGTGACCCCGGCCGAGATCAAGGAGATGGTCCCGTTCATCAACGAGGAGATCCTCGTCGGCGGGTTCTACACCCCCGAGACCGGCGTCTGCGACTCCCTCCGCTTCGGGACGATCTGCCGCGAGAAGGCCCAGGAGATGGGCGCCCTCACCTCGTTCGCCAACACCGAGGTCACGGCGATGGGCGTCGAGGACGGCCGGATCCGCAGCGTGACCACGACCCGCGGCACCGTCGAGGCCGAGTACGTGATCATCGCGGTCGGCGTCTGGGCGCCGCTCCTGGCCGAGATGGCCGGGGCGTCCATCCCGCTGACGCCGGTCGTCCACCAGATGGCCGACTACGGCCCGGTGGCGATCTTCGAGACGTCGTCCACGGCGATCGAGTACCCGATCGTCCGCGACATGGACGTGCTCATGTACGAGCGCCAGGACGGCATCGGCTTCGAGGTGGGCTCGTACGCCCACCGCTCGATCCTCCACGACCCGGAGACGATTCCCTCCAACGAGGAAGCCGCCCTCTCGCCGACGGAGTTCCCGTTCACCCAGGACGACTTCGACCCGCAGCTCGAGGACGCCCTTGAGCTCTTCCCCGAGATCCTCGGGGACGAGAAGGTCGGCCAGAAGTACGCCATCAACGGCCTCATCGCGCTCACGCCGGACGGGATGCCGGCCCTGGGCGAGACGCCCGAGGTCAAGGGCCTCTGGTCCGCCTGCGCGGTGTGGGTCAAGGAGGGCCCGGCGGTCGGCAAGTCGATCGCCGAGTGGATGACCCACGGCCAGCCCGAGATCGACTGCAACCAGTCCGACATCAGCCGCTTCCATGCCCACCAGAAGACGCGCCAGCACACCAAGGCCCGCGCGTTCGAGGCGTTCCCCAAGACCTACGGCATCGTCCACCCGGCCGAGCAGTACCTGTCCGACCGCCCGCTCCGCAAGACCCCGATGTACGAGTGGCAGAAGGAGCACGGCGCCGAGTTCTTCGAGCTCGCAGGCTGGGAGCGCGCGCAGTGGTACGGCTGCAACGCCCCGCTGGTGGAGACATACGGCGTGCAGGCCCGCCCCAACGAGTGGGACGCCCGCTGGTGGAGCCCCATCATCAACGCCGAACACCTCGCCATGCGCGAGTCGGCCGGCATCTTCGACCTGTCGTCGTTCGCGATCTTCGACATCGTGGGCGCCGGCGCCCTCGAGTCGGTCCAGAAGGTCTGCGTCCGCCAGGTGGACGTGGCGGTCGGGCGCGTGGTCTACACCCCGGTGCTGTCCGAGACCGGCGGCTTCAAGTCCGACCTGACCGTGATGCGCCTCGCCAGGGACCACTTCCGGGTGGTCACCGGCGCCGCCCACGGCATGGCCGACCTCAAGTGGTTCAGCGACAACCTGGCGCCCAACGCGTCCGCGGTGGATCTGAGCACGGCCTACACCACGATCGGCATCTGGGGCCCCAACGCCCGCAGGATCGTGGAGAAGCTGACCCGCGCCGACATGAGCAACGCGGCGTTCAGGTTCGGCACCTGCAAGACCATCGAGATCGGCAGCCAGCAGGCCCTCGCCTCGCGGATCAGCTACGTCGGCGACCTGGGCTGGGAGCTCTACGTCCCGATGGAGCAGGGCCAGCGCCTCTGGAACGAGCTGTGGGAGGCCGGGCAGGAGTTCGGCATCACCGCCTGCGGCATCGCCGTGTACGTGGGCACCGGCCGGCTCGAGAAGGGCTTCCGCGCCTACGGCACGGAGCTGGACAACGACTACAACCCCGTCGAGGCGGACATGCTCACGCCCCGGCTCAAGGCCCAGGACTTCATCGGCCGCGCGGCCCTTGAGCATGCCCTGGTCGAGGATCGCGGCGCGGTCTGCTGCACCCTCACCGTGGACGACCACACCAGCCAGCGGACCGGCGAGCGGCGCTACATGCTCGGCCGCCAGCCGATCGTGACCGCGGACGGCTCGCCGATCACGGACCGCAAAGGCCGCCAGTCCTACGCCAACTCGGCGGGAATGGGCCCGTCCCTGGGCAAGTACCTCCTGCTGTCGTACCTGCCGCCGGAGCACGCGGTCGAGGGCAACCAACTGTTCGTGCAGTACTTCGGCGAGCTGTACCCCGTCACCGTGGCGCGCGTGGGCTCCGTCCCGCTGTTCGACCCCGAGAACGACCGCGTCCGGGCCTGATCGATGCGTGTCCTCGTCTGCATCAAGCGCGTCCCGGCGGTCGCCGGACGCATCACGCTCACGCCCGATGAGCGGGCGATCGACATGAAGTACCTGGGCTTCGCCATCGGCCCCCACGAGGAGTGCGCCGTGGAGCAGGCCGTGCGTCTCATCGAGGAGCACGGCGGCGAGTCCGTCGTGCTCATCCTCGGCCCCGCCGAGGCCCTCGAGCAGCTCCGCGATGCGCTTGCGCTCGGCATCAACCGGGCGATCCACCTCGTCACGGACGGCGAGGAGTGGGATGCCGGGTCCACCGCCGCGGCAATCGCCGACGCCATCCGCGACGACGAGGCCGCCAACGGGCACTTCGACATCGTGCTCCTCGGCAACGAGGCCGCCGACTCCGGCGGGTACCAGGTGGGCGTTCGGATCGGGCGGTCCCTGGGCCGGCCGGCCATCGCCGGGATCAAGGGCCTCGCGGTTGCCGGGGGCGTCGCGAGCGCCGAACAGGAGGTCGCGGGTGGCCGCGACGTCTACGACCTGCCGCTGCCCGCGATCATCGCGGTCCTCGAGGGGATCAACCTGCCGCGGTTCCCCTCGGTGCCCGGACGGCTCAGAGCGAAGAGCAAGCCGGTCGCCGCCTCGAACCCGGCGCGCGGCGAGCAGGGGCTGGACCTCGTCCGCCTGGTCGTCCCGCAGGGGGTGTCCAAGCAGGCCGTGGTCCTGGGCTCCGGCGCGGACGCCGCGCCGGCCATCGTCGAGATGCTCGCCGGCCTGGGGGTGCTCTAGATGGGTGTCGTGCTGGTCTACGCCACGAGCACGGACGGCGTCGCCGACGACGTCACGCTCCAGGCGCTCACGCTCGCCCGCGGGCTCGCGGGCGGGGATTCCGTCCATGCGGTGCTGATGGGCGACGAGGCGGCCGCCTCGTCCCTGGGCCACCACGGGGCGGCCACAGTCCACGTCGCGGTCCACGAGGCGCTTGCCTCGGGTGCCCCGGACGCCCGGGCCCGGATCGTCGGCGATCTCGCCGGCCGTCTGGGCGCCGCGTTCGTCGTGGGCCCCGGCACCGAGGAGGGCAACACGGTCCTGGCGCGGGTCGCGGCCGACGCTGAGCTCCCGTTCGCCGCCAACTGCCTCCGGGTCACGCCCGGGAGCCCGGTCACCGTCCTGCGCCAGCGCTGGGGTGGCAGCCTCCAGGAGGAGGCCGTCATCCGCGCCGACCGCGTGATCCTGAGCGTCGCGCCGCACAGCGTCCCGGCCGAGGCGACCGGCGGCGCCGCGGGCGTCGAGCCCTTTACCCCGGACCTGGGTGCCACCGACCTCGTCGTGCGGGTCGCGCGCCGGGTCCCGGCCGCGGCGGCCGGCGTCTCGCTCGCCGACGCCAAGGTCGTCGTGTCCGGCGGCCGCGGCGTGGGCTCCACGGCGGGTTTCGGGCCCATCGAGGAGCTGGCGGCACTGCTGGGCGCGGCCGTCGGCTGTTCCCGCGCCGTGACGATCTCCGGCTGGCGCTCGCACACGGCGCAGGTCGGCCAGACCGGCACCAGGATCGCGCCCGACCTGTACATCGCCGCCGGGATCTCCGGGGCGACCCAGCACATGGCCGGCTGCAAGGCGTCCAAGAAGATCCTCGCGATCAACAAGGACCCCGAGGCGCCGATCATGACGATGGCCGACTACGCGGTCATCGGCGACCTGCACCAGGTGGTCCCGGCGATCAGCGCCGAGATCCGTCGCGTGCGCGGGGTCTAGCCACATGGATGCCGGGACGGTCGTCAGCGCCGTCCTCTTCCTCGCCGTCTTCGTGGTCTTCACCGGCTTCTTCGTCCGGCGCGTCCTCTACCTGGCCGCGCTCGTCCGGGTCGGGCGGGCGTCGGTGGGGCGGACGGACGCGGCCTCGACGCGGGCCGCGCGGGAGGTCACCGGCGTCCTCTTCCAGTCGAAGCTCTGGCTGCGTCCGATCCCAGGGCTGATGCACCTGTTCCTGTTCTGGGGCTTCCTCGTCCTCCTGCCCACGATCCTGATGTCGTTCCTGGGGGCGATGAGTTCGCACTGGAGCATCCCGTGGCTCGCCGAGCAGGGCTGGTTTGCGCTGCTCGTCGACCTGTTCGCGGTCGGGACGCTCATCGGCGTGAGCATCGCCTTCGCGATCCGCCTGGGGCTGCGGCCGGTGCGGTTCGTCGGGTCCTACCTGCAGGTCGCCTACAACATCCTGCTGTTCGAGGGCTCCATCGTCCTCACCCTGTTCATCTGGCACGGGGCGCGGATCGCCCTCGGCATCAACGAGGCGCCCGCCGCGTGGGCCCCCGTCTCGTCGTTCGTCGGCGGGCTGATGGAGGGCCTGCCGGGCCTCGAGCTCATCGAGCGCGGCGTCGTCTGGGTGCACGCGGTCCTGATCCTTGCATTCCTCGTCT
>JANNHX010000195.1:0-4724 GCA_031404615.1 Chloroflexota bacterium | reverse complement strand
CTGCTGGTCGGGCTGCGATCGATCACCTGGCCGTTCACAGGCCTCATCACGGACCGTGCGATGGCCTCGCTCGCGACCGCGATGATCGTTGCCCTGCTGGTCGCCATCGCGCTGGTCGGCCGGCGCCGCGGCGACCCGGCCGGGCTCCCGGCCGGTGGCCTGCTGCCGGACCTGCCGATGACGCGTTGGCTTGCCGCCGGCCTGGGCGTCTCGGTGGTGCTGCTCGCGACCTTCGCGCCGAGCCTCGCGGTCATCGTTCCGGAGCTCCCCAACGACCACTATCACGCGTTCCTGGACCCCATCGTCCTCGCGCTCGTCGGCGTGGGCCTGGCGAGGCTCTGGTCGGCAGGCACCACCGTCCGCGACCAATCGGCCGGGACCGGTCCGGCATCCGGGGCCGGCTCCGTCGCCTCTCGACTCGCGGCTGGAGCGCTCGCCCTCGTCCTCACCAGCATCGCGGTCACGGCGTGGCCGCCCATGGTGGCCCCGGACGGCGGCTGGCCCCTCGTCGACGAAGCGTCGGCACGGGTTCTCGCGTCGACAGGCCTGGAGCCGGTCTCGCTCGCAGGGATCCCGCCGTTCAAGTCCGCCGACGCGCTGCGCTTCCCCCTGGAGCGGCGCGGGACGCCGGTGCTGCCCGCGGACCCCGACGGGAGGACCGATCCGGCTGGAGCCCCGATGGTGGTGATCGTCTGCGATCCGCTCTTCGACGAGGTGGTCGGCGCGGCGTGCGGCGGCCCAGCCGAGGACGCCTGGCTCGTCGATGCCGGCGCGGAAGGGACGCGCCTTGTCGACCGATTCGAGGCAGGGCCGCGCCGCGTGATCTCGATCTACGAGACGCCCTGACGCGATCGCCCGACAAAGCCCGAACGCCGGACAAAGCGCGAACGCCGGCCCCTGCAGACCGGCGTTCGCTGTCCCCGAGACCCGGACCGGGAGGGCGGTCGGGTCAGTGCTCTGGAAGGACTGGCTAGGGTCGACCCGGCGCCCGGGTCGGCCGCACCGCGGGTCGCGGGGCGGCGTAGCGCTGCGGCGGGGCGGCGCGGAGAACGGTGGGTGCACCGATCCCGGCCGTCATGCCGGCCGGTCGCCCGTAGGGGCTCCCGGTCGAACCCGTCATGCCGTTGTTGCCGTTGCCTGATCCGACAGCACCGACGCTGGTGTACGTCCGCGCGAAGCGGCGCACCCGGACGGCCAGGTAGTACTCCATGATCTGGCGGACCTGCGGCTCGGTGAGCGCCTCGTCCGCACGGAGCGCGTACTCCACGCGGGCAGTCGGGTTCTGCGTCCCGACCGTCACCACGCCGAGGGCGGTGCTGGTGTCCGCATCCTCACGGATCTCGCGAAGTCCACGTGCCAGCTTGGTGGCCGTTCCGAGCGACGGCATGCGGTCCCCGCGGATGAGGCGGGAGATCGTCGAGTGATCGACACCCGACTGCTGGGCCAGCTGGCGCTGCGACATCTTCTTGGCCTTGAGCTGGGCTCGAAGCCATTCGTTGAATGCGCGGCCGTTGTCGGTCGTCATGCTCGCTCTGTGGGCTAGGGACCCGCGTGCCTTGCGCGGGATGACCAGAGTGTTGAATGGATGGTGCGTCCGGCCAACCACCCGTTGGTACTCGGGTGCGGTGCGTCGGCGCCGATGCCGCCGTGGGGTGCGGTGCGGTCGTGTGCGGTCCGGGCGTAGCCCGTTCGGGGGGTGGGGTCCGGGACCCCCCACGCGGAGCGGGGCACGTGGGAGGGATCGACGCGCCTGCGGGGCCTCGGGTCAGCCCGCGGGCGTCGACGCCTCGATGGGCTGGCTCAACCCCAGGCCCTTCCGCTTGTCGGAGAAGACGTACAGGATCGACCCGATCACGATGATCGAGAAGACGCTGATCACGCGGTCCACGAGGGCGATCGTCGTCGCCTCGGTCACCGGGATGCCGTAGGCCGCAACCATGACCCCGACCATACCCGCCTCGACCAGCCCAAGCCCTGCGGGGCTCAGCGGCACGGCGGTGAGCAGCGAGCCGATGAGCGCCACGAAGAATGCCCCGGAGATGCCGAGGTTCGCATCCGGGAACCCGAGCGCCTGGACGACCAGCCAGAGCCGGAGGCCCTCGGTGGACCAGATGAGGATCGTCAGGACGATCAGCCCGGGCAGCTGACGGCCGCCCACGGCCCCGAACACGCCCTCCTCGAACTTGTCGTACAGCTCGATCATCCGTTGCGGTACGGGCAGCTTCGTGAGGATCCGCCGCCCGAAGTTGCGCAGCGTGAGCAGCGCCACGGCCAGGATGATCACGGTCCCGACGCCGAGCGCGGCCACGAACTGGATCTCGGGCGGCAACCCGGTGCGGAAGCTCCAGAACCCGGCCGCCAGGCCGAGGATCGCGATCGCGAACAGGTCCAGGATGCGCTCGATGAACACGGTCCCGAACGTCCGCGACAGCGACACGGGCGAGTTGATCTTCAGCAGGTAGGCGCGGTAGACGTCGCCGAGCTTCGCCGGGACGAGGCAGTTGACGAGCCACGAGAGGTACAGGATCTCGGTCGAGTCCCTGATTCCGATGCGGACGCCCGTCCCCTCAAGGATCTTCTTCCAGCGGTAGCCGCGGAGCGGGAAGCCGGCGTAGAAGACGAGGAAGGCGGCGAGCAGCAGCCACTTGTTCGCCTGCGCGATGCCCTCGACGACCTTCCCGAAGTCCACCTTGAGCACGAGCTGGGCGGCGAGGACCAGGAGCACAAGCGGGACGACGATCGAGAGGATCGTCCGCGGCTGCCGGAGACGCCTGCCAAGCGACACCGTGTCCGTCGTGATCTCGCGCTCCCCAGCGATCCCGGCCGTGGGCTTGGGCGGCGGTGTGGCGTCGGGTGGCGTGGAGGCGTCGGGCACGTTGGGTTCACTCATGCGGCGGGCCCGCGTTCCGCGGGCGATGGCTGCACGCGCCGGTTCCCCCGGGCGCGGTTCACGAGCTTGGAGATCGGGGTGAGGGTTCGCACGATATACGACGCCCGCCCCCTCACGAGCTCGGCGGTGGCGATGGCGGTCAGCAACCCCTCCGGCGTGGACGGGTCGACCGTCACCACGTTGTACGCCACGCCGACCTCGAGGGTGCTGTGCGCATCCGACGCCGCGACGCCCGGCAGCCCCAGCTCCTTCGCGAAGGCGGCGGCTCGCTCGTTCCCGCTGCCACCCACGACGCGGGCGTTGTGCGCCTCGACCCAGTCCACCAGCGCGCCGATGGCCTCGAGCCGCGGATCCTTGAGCATCGAGCCCCGGTACCTGTCGAACGGGTGCGGGATCCCCACGAGCCCGCCCTGCGCCCGGATCTCCTCGATCGTCTCGCGCGCGGGCCGCCCGGGCGCCACGGCCCGCTCGAGGAACAGCGCGATGAGGTCCCCGTCGGCGGTCCTGACCTCCTCGCCCACGATGACGGTCAGCCCCTCGGGCGCCGCATCCCGCGCCCGCAGCGCCCCCTCGATCCGGTCATGGTCCGTGATCGCCAGGTGCGTGAGGCCTCGGTCGGCCGCCGCCCTGACCTGCGATTCCGGCTTCGCGAGACAGTCGAAGCTGAAGGACGTGTGGCAGTGGAGATCGAGGAAGTACTTCACCTCAAGCCATCCATCGAAGCAATGTCGGCCGGGTGACGCTGCCATCCTCGATCTCCAGCCCGCCAGTGCCCGCCCCCGTAACCATCAGCGGCGCAGGGACTAGATCTGCGAGACGAGGGACTTCTTGAAGAAGTCGAAGTGCTCGAGGGCCAGGCCGGTCCCGAGCGCCACGCAGTTGAGGCTGTTCTCCGCGACGTGGCACGGGACGCCGGTGACCTGCGTGAGCAGCTTGTCGATGTTGCGCAGGAGGGAGCCGCCGCCCGACATGACCATGCCCTTGTCGATGATGTCCGAGCTGAGCTCCGGCGGGGTCTGCTCGAGGACCGACCGGACCGCCGCCACCAGCTGCTGGAGCGGGATCTCGATGGCCTCCATAACCTCCGAGGACGTGATCGGGATCGTGCGCGGCAGGCCGGCGATGAGGTCTCGGCCGCGGACCTCCATGGTGAGCTCGCGCTCCAGCGGCAGTGCCGTGCCGATCTGGATCTTGACCTCTTCCGCCGTCCGCTCGCCAACCATCAGGTTGTACTTCTTGCGGATGTACGAGGCGATCGACTCGTCGAACTTGTTGCCGCCCACCCGGAGGCTGTTGAACACGACGATGCCGCCGAGCGCGATGACCGCGATCTCGGACGTCCCGCCACCGATGTCGATGATCATGTTCCCCGACGGCCCGCTGATCGGCACGTTGGCGCCGATGGCGGCGGCGAGGGGCTCCTCGATGAGGAACGCGTCCTTCGCGCCGGCCTTGAGCGCGGCGTCGCGGACCGCGCGCTTCTCGACCGAGGTGACGCCCGCGGGCACGGAGATCATGACCTCCGGGCGCGAGAAGCCGATGGAGCCCTTGGTCGCCTTGCGGATGAAGAAGCGGAGCATCGCCTCGGTGATCACGTAGTCGGCGATGACGCCGTCCTTCATCGGTCGGATGGCGGTGATGTTCCCGGGTGTCCGCCCGATCATCGCGCGGGCTTCCTCGCCCACGGCCACGATCCGGTTGTCGTCGCTGACCGCGACCACCGACGGTTCGGTGATGACGATGCCCTTGCCCTTGACGTAGACGAGAACGTTGGCCGTCCCGAGGTCGATGCCGATCTTCATGAGCTGGTCGCAGACTCCCCTTCAGCAAGACG